>NZ_JADMSV010000011.1:0-122980 GCF_015560935.1 Butyricimonas sp. BSD2780061689_150309_C8 | reverse complement strand
ATAAAATCACTATATTTGTGAATAAAATTTAATAATAATAATGGCATACCTGTAGAATTTTATGCACGTGTATAAAGGGATGATCTGGCTATTTCTGGGGAAAATTTAAAGGGGGGCAATTTAAGTTGGATTCTAGGGGTCAATTACATTGGAATTTCCACTTACCACGCCAGAAAGTTTTTGGAAGGTGAAGAAAGCTTGCGAAGAGTTGAAATGGAACATGTACAATACCTTTTTCTGCCTGTTCGATGAATGCGAGAGGTTGACGGAGGATAGCGATTTTCGCAGGAAAATTACCATGCCGATGAAAGATTTCTTCCAGTTTAAAGGTAAGGCGTTCGTGTCAGCGACACCGCTAGAGGTAAGCGATCCACGTTTTGAAGGTTTCCAGTGGATAAAGATCACGCCAGATTTCGATTACAAGAAACCACTAAACTTGATAGTTACCAACAGCTACGATTATTCAGTTCGCCAGTTATTACTGGAACACTTGGCAAATAGTTCTCGTGTGTTTATTTTCTTGAACACAACGAATGGAATTGACAAGATAGTGAACACTTTAGGTATTGAAGGACAATCGAGAATATTCTGTTCAGAAAAGAGCGTGAAGAAATTGAAAAAGAAAGGTTACACTAACGTTGCAAGCTTGTATTCTGAACCTATCGCCAAGTATAACTTTTTAACTTGTCGCTTTTACTCCGCATTAGATATTATATTGAAGGTGAAACCAGATATAGTTATGCTTACCAACTTGTATGAAGCGGAACATTCAATGATTGATCCTTACACGGAAGCGGTACAAATATGCGGTCGCTTTAGAAAAGAGATTGATGGTAGCACTTTCAATTCTATCACGCACCTTACTAACGTTCGCAACACCTTAAACGTGAAAACGGATGAAGAGATTGATATGGAGCTGGAAGAGAAGTTGAAAACTTACGAGAGCTTGCAAGCGAGATATAACGAAACAACGGATGTAACTCGCAAGAAGGCAATACTTGATGATATAAACAGGTTAGGTTTAGCGGAGTTTGCCACGAAACTTGATGATGGATTACTTGAAATAGATCACTTCGCCATTGATAACTATTACAACAACGAGAGGGTGAAACGGTATTACTTATCTGGCAATGTTTTAAGGGAAGCGTATGAAGGAACGAACCATTTTACAGTGAATTACAGGAACGTGTTTTTTGCGGTTGGAGATAGTGATAGGTTAGAATTAAAAGAGCTTCCAACCTTCATGGAACGTTGTAAAGCAATAGTTGACAAGTTGAACAAGTTACAAGATGATCCAGATCGTGATTTTTATATCAATATTCTTAAACAGGAAAAAGATGGAGAATTGATCGTTGAAGCGTACGAGAAGTTAGGTGTTGAGGTATTTGTAAACAAAAAGTACCAGAGGGCAGATATTAAAAAGGAACTGGATAAATACAATACAGAATTATTGCGTTTTAGCTCGATGGTTGTACAGGAAATTAAAGATGCTTTCCCTTTAAACGTGCCAATGCCACAAGAAGATATTAAAAACCAGTTACAGGACATATACAAGCGGTATGGCATTGATTACAAGGTAAAAAAGAATACGATTGAAGATTATTACGATGCAAGTCCTTCATATCACAAGAAACCGTATACATACACTCTTAAAGTGATGAAAGAGTTTCCAACCAACTAAAAGCATAGTTTATGAACTAATAGAAGGTGTACCTGTTGATGATATTGATTTTTAATTGCTTGATAAGTACTTCTGATGGTGAAATTACAGTTGGTGAATTTTTTGCAGAATAGGTATATAAAAGGAATTTGATGGTATTTTTCTACTCGTAATATTCTATTTGAATTTAGAGTTTTTGAACAGAAGGGTAATACTTTCATTAAACTAAGGGTATAATTGGGATAAGTTAACAAACCATGAAATTAGATCAATCTCTGTTCAATTTAATAGCTACGATTTAAGTAATTCGTATTAATCAACAATAATATGAGCTGGAATTTGAGTAATACATAATATTAGCAATAATGTTTTGGGTATAAAAAGATTCAAATACCTATCATTGTTGAGCTATATTTAATAAATCATTTAACGCATGAGTTGCAAACTGATTTTCAGGTTCCACTGACAACCAGAATTTAACTTTTCCAATGACACATAATAGATAATCAGTTTTTTTAATTTTTTGTCTTCGTATATGAGAGGAAATCCCAAATTTTCTAATACAATGTATTTCTTGTTTCAATTTTCTTTTGTATTCTCTAGGAATTTTAATTGCATCATCTGATATTGAGATCCCTGTAATTATTCTTCTACGATTCTTTTGTTGTTGTAATATTGTTTTTCTGTCGTTTACAGAGAATCCACAAGATCTTATTATATCAGAGATATATTCAATAAATTTGCTAGGTATTTGTTCACCAGAAAAAGCTAAGTCGTCCGCATATCTAGAGTATTTTAAATCGTAAGTTCTGGCAAATGAATATAATCTTTTGTCAAGAGTTTTGCCAACAATATTACTTAATGCAGGACTTGTTGGTGCACCCTGTGGTAACACATTTTCACAACAACAAATTGAGGCCAAATAGTATGCGACTTTATTTGTATAACCAATAGACTTGAAGACATTAATCACTTGATTAATCGTAATAGAAGGGAAAAAATCTTTTAAATCAATCTTTAAAAAATGATTTTGATTTATATGAATCTTTGCATTAGTTATAATTGATTTTTTAGTTGTAAACCCTTGAGCTGCAGGATGAATTTTTATTTTAGCTAAAATATTTTCATATATCCAAGATTGGCATTCAAGTAAAGCGGGATATGGTGCTGAGATATTTCTATGCCCGCCAGAACGTTTGGGAATTTGAAATATTCTATAATGTGATACATTTGAATTTACAACAGAGGCTAAATAATGCCCATTTCGACCAAGAAGTAAGCAAAGGTGATTAAAATCGAATATTATAGGGACATTGTTATTAAGTAACTTACTAACATATGCCATGTATTTTTCAACAAATTCAGATTTTATTCCTGATTTTTCAAAGTTTGAATACCAATAATTATATAACTTAAGTTTAGACATAAAATGGGAGACATTAATTAAACTACTTTCTTAACGTAAGCTCTGTGATTAAGGCCGATTATTGTGGAGTATGCTCCAGAATAATCTGAATTAATCACTGTGAATCTCAGCTGTGCTGAGTGAACGCTCTTAATAAGCAAATCTTTGATTTGCTTATTAAGAGTAGAGGTTAAAGAATACCTTAACCTTAGAAGCGACTTCACTTCAAATGTGCTAGTTTCTTTATTGTCTACCCATTTCATTACAAAAGTACAGTTTAATTTCATAATTCAAAATCTATTGGAATATAAAATTCATTGATTTTAATTCTTGGGCCTTTTGAAAAACTAGGAACAGTTAACCTTTCATGTCCTTTATGACTTATTTGTTTCTTTATTGCAAAATCGACACCCTTTTTAGTCAAGATTATCCTGCTATCATTATTTTCTAGTATTTCTGCGACTTCTAATTTATTTATTGCCATAAAAAGCTCTTTCGGAGATATTTTATATCTACGATATAATGTAAAAACATAAAGACCTTCTGCTGCCTTAAACAAATCTTGGATAATTACTCTATCTATTTTACTTAGTTTCATTTTAATCCTTTTTCAAATCGAGTTAATAACGTGTTCCTCTGATTATTTTTTTTGTCTCTTGGCCACCAAAAAATGGGAAAAACCGAGTTGGGGGTATTTCCTGAACAACTCTCTAGAGAGTATAAAGCCTCGGCTTTATTATATCCAAAAGAATAATCAAGTAATTGATGATCATTTACATTTTCGGCAAGTTTCAATTCCAATTCAAGCATTGTATCTTCTGCAAACTTTAATTCTTCTCCAACATACCTATCTGAAATACCTTTAGGAAATCTTAATGGACAGAAAACCTCATAACCAAGCTTTTCTATGCTTTTAAGGCCATGTTCCATTCCTGCGACGAAACATAATTTTAATTCAAATTCATTCCCTATATCATTTTTTAATTGTTTAATTCTGGACAAAATAGTTTTACCACTACCAACAAATTCGTCTACAAAAATTATTTGTTTTTTACCAGCATTAAAATTTCTTGGAATTGCACCAAAACGATTAACAGTTTTGACATTACTCCACCCAGTTTTGAAAATAGGCATTTTTAAATGATCAAGTATCTTTTGACTACTATCAGCTTCATCATCATAAGTTATTGCAGATATTTGTGTTGTTTCTTCTTTGAATCCACTTTCATTAACAATAAAATCTGCAATAAGTCCCAAATAATAATTAAGTAATTTTAGATCGAGAAAACTAAAATCGTTGAGTAAATCTATTAAAAGTTTCTTTTCTGATTCATTACTACAAAGAGCAAGTAGATCAATTAAACAATCTTCTTTATCACATAGCCAGGATTGTTTGGAATAAAGTCTATATATAATATTAAAATCTTCCCTTTTTAAATATTTAACTTTCGGCATATCGTATTGCTCTTTTATTTATAAAGTTTTATTATATAAGGTATTAATGATGCTATTATTTTCTTTTTAATTTGCTGATAAAACTAGTGAATATTTAAGAAATGACAAAATACAAAATGAATGAGTATATTATTTTGAAGTAAATAATAGCCAGAAGATACATTGTTACATACCATTCTGGCTAAAACTCACCTTACTAAATTTATCAACTTTAGATGTACCTAAAGTAAATTACTCATAGCTTCATCTATCTGGTCATTCTCGAAGCTATCCAGATATATTTGTGTTACCTTTTCAGAACTATGCCCCATAGCTTCTGATATAATAGAGGTGTTTACCCCCGATCGTTTTAGCACCGTAGCGAATGAATGCCTTGCAACATATGAGGTCAGTTTCAATGATATATCCAGATATTCCCCTATCTTCTTCAAATACTTGTTTACATACCTTGTTTGGTAATCTAACTTATAGTATTTCTCCTTCATCGTTTTCTGTTTGGCATCATCGAATATTGGAAAGACATAATCTGTTTGCTTGTGCTTTTTCTTGCTATACTTCTTGATTATATCCTTCGCCATAGGTTGTAAACGAAATGAGATCATTTTCTTTGTCTTACTTCTCCGAAACTGTAACCTCTCGTTATCTATAACATTAACATACTTTAGAAATGCAATATCTACAATATTAATCCCACATCCTAGATAGCTAAACACAAATATATCTCTTGCAAAGTCATAGAGAGGGAATGTATTCTCGTCTGAAATACTTTTCAAATCCAAGTTTATAATCCTCTCAATGTCTTGTTTAAGAATTGCCCTTTTAGATGTTTCCTCCTTGTACTTTGATACTTTAAACTCGTTAAAAGGATTCATGTCTGCTGGAATAGTTTTACTAACAACGGCTCTATTAATGACTGCTTTCAAACCTCTCAACCTATTCCCTATCGTATTCATCCGTAATCTCTTCTTTACTTTCATCCATGTTGCAAAGTCATTTAGAAATACCGTATCAATACTTTTAAGTTCAATATCCGTTCCTTTTGTAAATGCCATAAGACAATTGAGGCAACACCTGTAATACCTCGCATTCTTGATATGATCTGTCGCCTCCAGCTCTTCAATATACCTGTCAAAATGTTGCTTTACATACTCTTTTTTCTCCTTCTCCACCTTTTGGGGTTTCTTCTCCCCAAACTCATCAAGAGATAATACCCTCCCTTCCAAATTGGCCGCCATTATCTTCTTGTTAATTTCTTGTTTCTTCTCTTCAATCACTAAATCATAATAATTTCTATTGACACACTTATCAAGAAATACATTATTTTCAAAATCCCAATACATAATAGGAATCTGTAACTTTAGTGAAAGTAACTTCTTCTGTTGCCCCTTATTTATCCTCAGATACAATGGAGCTTCGTTAGCTGCATTAACTCTATCTTTACGACATATAATACTAATCGTAATTTCATTGTTTTCCATTGTTGCAAAAGCTTCAAATTAAACAATAGAATTATTGATTAATACAACAACAATACCGCTACCAATACCGCTACCAGTTTACTTCCACATCATGAAAACTCAATAAGGTCGGTTGGCCGAGCGGTTAGGCAGCGGTCTGCAAAACCGTGTACAGCAGTTCAAATCTGCTACCGACCTCAGGAAATCAGTCACTTACGAAGTGGCTGATTTTTGTTTATGGAGTGTTTAGGACCCTAATTCTCTTGTAACCATCACCAATACCGTTACCTATTTTCCAGTCTATACATCCAAGAAAATTCTCGAATATACAAACAAAACATATTTATTTACGTTCATACTTAACAAAACATTTATAATATTAGCAAGCATGAAAAAGAAAAGAACTAATCCCTGGACTATTATCGGAATTGCTATCGCCATCATTCTATTAATATACTGGCTATTAACAGCAACCATATTAGAAGAAGACGAAAACGTGATTCCCATTCTAGACGGAACAGAGCAGGTAATCCCTTAGGATTCCTGCTTTTCTTCTTATTTTCGAATATCTACATTTATCTTTTTAGAAATTATCGTGTCAATAGATATTCTCCCCGCACCTGTGAAAAATAATAGGATATAGATACCTAAATATAGTAAAGGTAATTCTTTCATCTGAAATGGATCACTGGCATGAACGACAAATATAACCACTAGCATAGAAAACACCAACGGGATTGTAGCTAACCGAGTGAAAGCTCCCACGATAACGAACAAAGAACACCCAACTTCAGCTCCAATAATTAAAATCAACGACAATGTACGTCCTAAACCAATAGGATCTGGGAATGTAGCAGACAACTCGGAGAACGACGTTAATTTGGCTAAACCATGAGTTAACATGGTTATCCCAACAAATACACGCAGAATTAACAATCCCAAACTTAAAAACTTTTGATTGGGGGCAATTATAGACGAAATCACTTTTTTCATAACAACATTTTAAAGATTTAAATACAATAGTATTAACGTAACACATTTTATTAATGTTACATTTTAAGTATGAATTTATAAATATAGCTGTTTTGTAAAATAAATCGTAGTTTCGCGGAAAGAAATCTAAGATCATGATTATAGTTATTAGCTTGATGATTTGCGGCATTATTTTAGGATATGCCTTTAAAGAGAGAAATTTGAAGTTTGTACAAAAACTTATTAATTATGCTATATTTCTCCTCTTATTTCTTTTAGGCATCACGGTTGGTGCTAACGGAGACGTGATGAATAATCTCGACTCTATTGGATCAGATGCCTTACTTATTACCCTCGCAGCAGTCACTGGAAGTGTATTATGCGCATGGGGTGTTTATCGTTTTTTCTTCATGACCACCAAATAAATACATTTACATGAAAGGTAGTATAATTATTGTTTCTTTCTTTGTCGTAGGAGTATTACTTGGACGATTCGTTGACATTCCAAACTTGTTAACAGCAGAGGAGCCCACGCTCTACGCACTGTATGCACTCATGTTCCTCGTAGGAATCAGTATTGGGAGTGATAAAAAAGCTTTAGAAGCACTAAAACACCAGAACTTTAAAATTGTCCTAGTACCATTGGCAACCATTATCGGAACTCTAGCCGGCTCCGCTTTAATCAGCCTGGTCATTAGTGGTAAAAGTCTTACCGATTGTCTTGCGGTAGGCTCTGGATTTGGATATTATTCCCTTTCTACTATTTTTATCACTCAATATAAAGGAGCAGAACTGGGTACGATTGCCTTGGTGTCTAATATTCTCCGTGAATTAATTGCTCTATTAGCCGCCCCTTTGCTCGTTCGCTATTTTGGTAAACTAGCCCCTATTTCTGTGGGAGGAGCGACCACCGCAGACACCACACTTCCGATTATCACAAAATTTTGCGGGAAAGAATTTGTAATCATATCAATCGTTCACGGAATTACGGTCGATTTAAGCGTCCCATTTCTAGTAACATTTTTTTGTACGATATAAAACAATTAACTATATACCAAGAATATACTCCCAATCAATATTCAAACTCGACCTATTATTAAACGTTCATTTTTTGATATCAAAAGTAATAAAAATAACTTTCTCTCCAATTTAACGCATCGTTTTTTTATTAATTGATAATTAGATAGTTCAAAAAACATTTTTCCAAACAAACGGAACCATCTCATATATTAATAAACGAACCATTATAGAGAAAATAAGGCTACATAAACTTAATGAAAAGAAGAGATATTATTAGAGGGATACAAAAAGAGGACTGAATAACATTTTATTGTTAGACAGTCCCAACTTTATACACAAAACTATCTTACCAAATCATACTTCTGATCCATCCCTCGTTCATTAATATTAATCCCTTCTTTCATCCAGCGAGGCATCGGGATATCTTTCAAATAATGATCAAAGAACTGTTGCAGACGAATCGTCCAATCCACTTCAGCCGGACGTGAAGTTAAAAAATGTCCTTGTCCCATATAATTCAACATCCAAACCGGACGCTGCAAGCGCCTCAAAGCTAAAAAAAGATTACGTCCATCATAAAATGAGACAGCCTCATCTTGATCACAATGAAAAATCAAAACCGGAGTATGTATCTTATCGGCAAAAAGTAAAGGAGAATTAGCAATATAGCCATCTAAATCTTCCCATAAGGTTGCTCCCATACGACATTGCCAGTCCTCAAACATAAACATATTCGGCTGACCGCTTCCTTCACGAAGAGCCGTATACACAGAGGTTAAATTCACTGTCGCCGCCCCAATATTCACGCACTTAAACAAATCTGTTCTAGAAACGAGATAAGCAACTAAAAAACCCGACCAACTATGTCCCTGTAAACCGACACGACACGAATCAATAATTCCTCTATCCGCCAATGCCCGAGTTCCACTAACGACTGCATCATAAGCACTCTCGCCCGGTTTTCCAATCTCGATATAAACGTCTGGCTGAAAAACAACATATCCCCTGCTGACATACGTTGGAATATCTATCATAGCTTGACTCAATCCGGGGACGGGATGTATATGTAATTCCGAAGAATGTGTTTCATAAAAAGTAACAATAGTCGGATAACTTTCATTCTTATCGTATCCATCAGGCAAATAAAGGATTCCTTGATTATTTTTACCCTTGTAATTTGTCCATTCCACCAATTGAGCAGAACCCCATTTATAATTACATTGCTGGGGATTAACGTCAATAACCTTTCTTAGACGACGCCCTTGTCCATCACATACCCACAAATCTCGATCATCTGTATAACTCTGTTTCATGCACAACATAGTATTGGCATTTTTTGCCTCTTGAACAACAGAAAAAGCAAAATTCCCTTGAACCAACGGAATTAACTTCCCATTGGCAGATAAATTACCCAACCCTTGATTCTTATTTTTCCAATCAAACATCTCCACCTTATTATCCCGTGATAAATCAACGGATAACCCATTTCTACCGGGATCTAATAACCGCAATATGGTATTATTCTCACGTCCTTCTCCCTTTGTCCAACAATACGATTTCTGAATTTCATCCAAATGAATGACCCATATATCAAAACGATCATAAACAATCGCATTCTTCCCATCCCTGCTCCATCCTGCCAAACCATAGGGAGGTGCTGGATTAGGACGATCATATAGCTCATCATACAAAGCAAAGGGGATAACATCTGTTAATATATTTTGTTGCTTTGTCAATGGATCTACAACAACCCACGACAATTTCGTATTATCAAAATAAAGAAGATGATTTCCTTGGGGACTCCAATGAACAGACCGTGTCAATTCTTTCGCCAACAAATGATGGTCCCCATTTCTCAAATCCACCAGGTAAAGATCAAAACGTTGATCATGCCTCCAATCCTTCTGCCCTAAATAAGGCTTTTCATCTTTTTCATAAGCAAAAATAGGATTCTCTCCTTCTGCAACATATAGCCCCGAATGATTCTCCTCGCAAATTTTATAATCTTTCCCGTTTTCTCTATCATATAAATACATTGCAGGCTGAGACCGCTTTTTATAAAAACCTCCTTTAGCCTGTTCAGAAGGGACCACCGGATCATGCCAACTCCAAAGCTCCAATTGAAAACTTTCATCCTTCACTTGCTTTTTAGCTTTAACCCTTTGTACTCCTTCTTTCCGATACATAAATCGTTTATTTCCTTCGAGGAACTGTATTGAATATTTATCTAATGACAATTGTGCCATTTGTTCAGCTCCAAGAATCTTTTCTACATTTCCATCCGTCAAAGAAAAAGTGTAATAATCTTGTTTCTCTTTATCATTTGTGTCTGTACAAACAAAAAAATTCCCTTCTAGTTTCCCCTCATAAAAATAAAAGTTATCTAAACTTCTCGTTTTATCCACATAGAGCACTTTCCCCTCGCTATTCCCGTCTCCTCCATAACGCAACACGTATCCTTGATCTTCTTGATGCACGCAAATCACCTTCCATTGGTCACCATATAAACAATATTGGAGAACACCGGTTAATATCGTACTGTCACGCTCGGCCACATTCAAAATAATCAAGCGATCATCCTCCTTGTAGGCCACCTGTGGAACAACGTAATTCAATTCTGCATCCGCATGTATATGAATCTCAAACCCATCTTTTAATCGATGAGCGACACGAACACTTGTTCCATCCCCTCCTATTCTGAAAAAAGCAATCCAATTTCCCCCCGCAAAAAATTCGGGAGAATCAATATCCCTTAAGATACGGATTCTCCCTGACTTTAATTCATAAAAATAATAGGTATTGCAAATAAGACTATTTAACGAGTCATTATCATAAAACATGTATCGAAACTTTACCCATGCTCCGTTATTTGCTAATTCATAATTATCAACACGTCGCCATTGCTTATAAGCTTCTTCATCTAATTCTCTCTTTTGAGAATAACCAGACAACGTTATCACAAATAAAACAATTGAAATAAAAATAACACGATACATATTCATCTGTCTATCACAATAAAAAACTACTTCTGAGCATTAACACGTTCTTTGATAACCTTTGAATTCAAGTACAAAAAGGCCAGACGGGGGTTCGCCTCTTGCACAACCAAACATAAAGAATCGGTGGTTAATTGACCTATCTTCTCTTTTGTTGCATACTCGGTCTTGCTTCCATCCTCTGTAACCTCCAATCCTTTCACGATAAGATAACCATCTTTTATTTCCCAAGATTTCAATTCCAAAGAAGGAATATTAATTGACTCACAAACACCACCTTTTTTGAAATTAAAACCTTTCAATTCGCCTGTAGATTGATATGTATACGGATTACACCATTCACCGACAATTGCTTTTTCCATTTCCTTTTGAGGATCACTTGCACAAGCAAAAGCAAACAAAATCAAACTAATACATAATAACTTTTTCATTTTTTCCATTTTAAATTTAAATTATATTTATCTAAACACATGATTTATTTCACAAAGTCATATTTCTGGTCAACCCCACGCTCATTCACATTAATTCCTTCTTTCATCCAACGAGGCATCGGAGTATCTTTCAAATAATAGTCAAAAAATTGTTGCAGACGAATTGTCCAGTCAATCTCTGCCGCCTTATTATAAAGGAAATGTCGGTCTCCCTTGTAATTCAACAACCACGCAGGTTTATGCAACCGTCTCATTGCCAAGAAAAGATTTAACCCTTCGGAATACGGCACCGCCTCATCCCCATCACAATGAAATATTAACAATGGAGTCTGAATCTTATCCGCATAAAAAATTGGCGAATTCTTAATATATGCCTCCGGATCATCCCAAAGTGTCTTTCCCATCCGGCTTTGCGTTTCCTCGTACATAAACATTCGAGGCATACCACTTCCCGTTCGGATACCAGTGTAAGCTGAGACCATATTAGACACGGCAGCTCCCGGACTAGCACATTTAAACATATTGGTTCGTGTCACCAGATAAGCGACCTGATAACCAGACCAGCTATGCCCTTGTACTCCAATGCGATCCTTATCTGCAATACCACGATCAATCAACATTTGAGCCCCACTGACCACCACATTATAACAACTTTCACCTGGGGTTCCTACAGTAAAATGTACATCTGGCATAAACACCACATATCCGTTACTCACATAAGTTACCGTATTAATCATCGCACTACTCAATGAGGGAAGTTGGTAAGTATGAATATCTCCTGTGTGAGTCTCGTAGAAATTTACAATTACAGGATAACGTTTCGTTGAATCATAATTCTCTGGTAAATACAACAAACCCCGATTCGATTTTCCCTCAAAATTCGTCCACTCTACCAATTGCACGCTTCCCCACAAATAATTTTCTTGCTGAGGATTCGTGTTCGTTATTCGTACGGGATGTGTGAAATCATTCTTACTCCACCAAAGCTCCCGGAATTCTGTATAGCTTTGTCGAGTAAACAGATAAAATTTACCATCCTCAGACTGTTGGTTAAAATACAAATCATAAGCTCCAGACATCCGTTTTTTTACTTTCCGGTTAGGTGTCAACACATAAACACCTTGATCCAAAGTCTTCCGATCCAAACCACGCAATAAAATATCCTGTTTCGGATTAATCCAACGTATCTCTCGATTCGCTTTCAACAAACGCAAAGAAATACCATGTTCTCGTCCCCAACCATCCGTTAATGAATACGTGGGTTGTTTACCAGTAAGATCCACCACCCACATATCATATTTATCATACAGGACAACTTGATCTCCACCTGCCAACCAACCTACAATACCATAAGGAGCCGCAGGTTTCGGTAAGTCATGCTCTTCATTATACACAGCAAATCCTATCGGTGTCGAAACATCTGTCAATTCTCCCGTTTCCGGATTCAACTTATACCATACCTTCTTCTCGGCATGATACAGCATGGCATATTTTCCATTCGGACTCCACACGGGCCGTTGCCGAAAATCTTTAAATAATAATGTCCGTTCACCCGTTTCCAAACTTACTAAATACAAGTCAGCCGTTACACCATCCCGCCAATCTGTAAGCGCCCGATAAGGAGTTTCATCTGCAATAATAACATGACTATACGCGTCACAATCCGGCTGATACATTTGATCCATATGGGGTGGGGCCACTAGGACGCATTTTTTTGTATCCACATGGTACACGTATTTAGGCACCTTCCGTCTACCTCCCCCTGATCCATACGACTGTCTACTCTGTGAAACTTCATCATCCCATTTCCACAACTCCAACTCAAAACTCTTATCCGGTTTCGCTTTCGGCTTCCGTGCCTCCGACTGCTGTAATCCCACGTCCACGAATATATATTTTCCATTATTGAAAACAGAATAAATTCCTCCCCGAACTTTATACTCATCCGACACAATCACCTCTTTTGTGTCCATCACCAACCGATACTTCCCATCTACCACTGAAAACATATATAACAAATCCGGTTCACTCAAATAAGAAGAATCCGAAGCCACCGAGAACACGCCTTCCAGCCCCCCTCGGTTCAGAGAAAAATTAGTAACAACAGCCTTTTCGTCATCATAGATAACCCGATGTTGCCCTTGTACCGGCCCCACTCGTAAAGATTTCTTCCCGTTAGCATTTTGAATGTAAGCCACAGATTTATAATCATCTGCAGAAAAATAGTTTTCCACACTATCTATTCGTACAGAATCTCCTGTCTCGAAATTCCAAACAATCAACCGACGAAGTGCCCGGTTCTTACCCTTCTGATCAATCGGGTAGGAATAAGAAATCAAGGGAGAATTGGGAGACTCTCGAAAACCATAAGGTTTATCCCAACAAGTCTTTCTCATATCCTTCAAGGATAGCAAGAAAAGAGAATCTTTTTTTTCTTTCAACGTATCAAGTGGAGAAGGCTGTACCACGTACCTCAGTCCCTTTCCCCGGTTAAAAAAACTCACCTCCCGAACATTCGGCAACTCATATACCTTACCAGACGTCATGTTTCGTAAATAAGTAACAGGAACATCCTTATCATGTCCTTCCTGATCAATATAAACAAAACGATAAGTTACCCATTTCCCATCCTCCGACATCTGTTGCCCCTCCACTCTTCGCCACAATTTATAAGCCTCCATATCCAAAGGCTTTTTTTGAGACATACAGTCTGCAATTCCAATAAATAGCAGACTGCATAAAAACATAATACCTTTACTCATTTAGATCAATGCTTTTTCATGAAGTAATCGATATCTCCTTGATAATTGGCAGAATCATCTCCCAACAAATATTTGGCAAAATGGAACCACATTTTCCGTTCAAAGAAATCACCATTTTCTCCAAAGAAACCATGCGTACTACCAGGCAATACAATCATATCAAAATTTTTTCCGGCCTGAATCAAAGCTTCCACAACCCGTAAAGTATGCGAAGGATGTACAGTCTTATCCATATCGCCCGTCACAATTAATAATCCTCCCTTATAATTCTTTACCAATTCTTGATTCGTTTTACTCTTCGTCTCGAAAGTAATCTCCTCTCTATCTCCATTCACGCTATCCTTGACGACTCGCTTATTCTCTTTCACCCCGTAATGAATTTCGACAAAACCTTTATTATAAATATTATTGTCATGATTTCCAGCAGACGACACCGCCGCACTATAAAAATCAGGATAAGTCAACAAAGCCGACGTAGACATAAATCCACCTCCGGAATGACCAAAAATACCTACTTTTTCCTCATTTATAAAAGAATAACGTTCTGCTAATTGTTCAATTGCATATTTATCATCAGCCAAAGGATAATCCCGCTGGTTGCCATACCCATATGTATGGTAATATTTACCTCTCATAGGCGTTCCTCCCCGATGTCCCAAAGAAACTACGATAAAACCGACCTGGGCCAAACGAGTATTTAAATCATCATTTATCGTGAAACGAGTTTGCACGTATTCAAAAAACGGTCCTGGGTAAACAGACGAAATAATTGGATAAATTTTCGTGGAATCGAAATCCGCTGGTTTCCACATCACACCATAAATATCCGTTACCCCGTCAGCAGCTTTCACTTTAAAACGCTCGGGCTTTTTCCAACCGAAAGCATAAAGGCTCTCCAAATCCGCTTTCTCCAAATCCAGAATCACTTTTCCTTTCCGGTCACGCACCACGTTGACGGGCTCCATGTCCACCCGGGAATAACAATCCACAATATACTTGCTTGATGGAGATATATCCACGTCATGTGAAGCATTTTCCGGGGTCAACAATGTTATTGCATTAGCCTTATCCAGATCAGCACGGTAAAGGACATAATAGTAAGGATCAATCTCTTTCTCTTTTCCCAAACCTATAAAATAAATCTGTCGACGGGCGGTATCAATCTTCATAATCGGTCCGGCCACCCATGCCCCAGATGTCACTTGATTTTTCAAATTACCATCTTTATCATACAAATAGTAATGTCCCCACCCACTACGTTCTGAACGGAAAAGGATCTCGTTTCCATCATTCAAGAAATGAATTGCTCGCATTTGATAATCTAAATAAGGCTTGTCAACTTCATGTATCAACACTTTCACCTCTCCCGTTTCCGTATCGACTACACAAATCTCACATTCATCCCACGTTCTCTTGTAACGTTGAAAATAAAGTCGTTTTGCATCATTACTAGCATACAAAATATCTACATATTGATCTTTCCAACGATCAATATTAATCTTTTTTACCTCCCGAGTATCCGCATCCCCGATTAATAATTCGAATTGAACCACGTTTTTATCACCCGCTAATTCTGCCTTATAAGTTTTCAGGCGAGGACGAGGCTCTGCTAAAGCATCGATCAACCACAAATCCTCCACCTTACGGGAATCGTCTCGAACAGCGTAAAACTTGTGTCCCGTCTTAAACCATTGGGCAGAACATCCCATACGTTCATCCACTTCGCCTTCATCCTCTCGATTAAAAGTATAATAACGTTCTCCGTCAGTCGTTAATTGCACTTCAGTCGTGTCCTTACCTTTACTCGCATTTCCCACGATATAGAGATTATGCCGCTTAGCAAACAACATATAAGAACTATCCTGACAATAATACATCCAATAAGGATTATACTTCGTCCGCCCCTTCTGCTTTTCTTCTAGTTTTAATTCTTTCGTTTTGATATTATAAGTAAAATCTTTTCTATCAAACCAAAAACGAATAGTTTCCCCATCCTCATCGAAATCAAGATTCAATTCTAAATCTTTGTGATTGTATCCCTTTTTAGTGATCTCACTGATTTTCATTAATAGCTCTGCATTGTCGAAAAGCAAACGTTTCTCTTTCTTAGCCGGATCAACTAAATAATAGTTTTTCCCCTCACTCGTGCGGAAAGAATACCAAAAACGATCCGTGTTATTAATAAAACAAGGATTCACTTCCAAGCTATTCTTCGTCAAAGGCATTTGTGTTATACGCCGGAAACGTTCGGCAAGCTCATAATTCGCTTTTTGCTGCCCGAATGTTCCAACAGAAACAAGCAGAAACAGACTAATAACTAATTTCTTTAACATATCCTATTTATCAGATTTCTTGTATTGTTCAATTTCATAATAGTAATCCCCGGTATTATCCTCCAACAGGAGACGGGCAAAATGGAACCACATCTTACGCTCATAAAAAATATTCTCCTCTCCACTGAAACCATGATTCGATCTCGGCAGCATAATCAAATCAAAATTCTTACCGGCCTTAATCAACGCATCCACCACTCGCAAGGTGTGAGCCGGATGTACGTTATCATCCATCCAACCGTGTACCAACAACAAACCGCCTTTATAATTCTTCGCTAATTCCATATTCGTCCCCACTCTAAATTTAAAGGTCGATTCGGTCCGATCACCATTCACGCTATCCTTAATCACTTTCTTTTCCTCCTTCACGCCGTTGTGAGTTTCCCCCCACCAGTGATTGTAAATATGGTTATCATGATTTCCTGCGGATGACACAGCTGCTTTATAAAAATCCGGATAGGTACAAATAGCGGCAGTTGACATAAATCCTCCCCCAGAATGGCCGTAAATTCCCACTTTCGTCACGTCAATAAAAGAATAACGATCAGCCAATTGCTCAATCGCATATTTATCATCCGCTAACGGATAATCCCGCAATCTCCCATGACTATAAGTGTGATAAAATTTCCCCCGCATAGGTGTTCCTCCCCGGTGTCCCACGGCAATTACGATAAATCCTAACTGGGCCAAACGGGTATTTTCATCATGAATCAATCGAAACTGTGTTGGAACGTATTCATAAAAAGGGCCGGGATACACGGAAGAGATAATCGGATAAACTTTCGTCGAATCAAAATCAAACGGTTTCCACATCACCCCGTAAAGGTCTGTCATTCCATCGGCAGCTTTCACCTTAAAACGCTCCGGCGCTTTCCACCCCATCTCTAACGCCCGGCGAATATCAGGCCTTTCCAATTCCATAATCTCTCTCCCATTCCGGTTTTTCAACACGATACGGGGTACCATATCCACCCGCTCGTAAATATCCACAAAATACCTGAAAGATTTCGAGAAATGCACTTGATGATTCGTATTATCGAAAGTCAATTGTGTCAAGCTCTCCGGCTTATCAATATTTACCCTGCATGGAATATAATAATAGGGATCAATATTTTTATCTTTCCCCAATGCATAAAAATAAAGTGTACGTCCCACCGTATCGATTTCCGCACAAGGTCCTGCCACCCATTCTCCGGAAGTAATGGCATGTTTAAAATTCCCCTCGTTATCGTAGAGATAATAATGTCCCCATCCCGTACGCTCGGAACGATAAATAATATCTTTCCCGTCGTTCAGGAACATAATATTCGCCATTTTATAATCCATGAAAGGTTTGTCTATTTCATGAATCAACACTTTCACCTCTCCCGTTGCGAGATTGGCTACACAAACCTCTTGTTCGTCAAAAGCCCGGGTTTTCCGTTCAAAATAAATCTTATTACCATCTTTCGAGGTGTAAAGTACATCCACGTACTGGTCTTGCCAACCATTGATATCGATCGTTTTCACCTCTTTCGTTTCCACGTCAATAACCGTTAACTCGTATTTTTCCAATTTCTGGTCCCCTGCCATAGCATATTTGTAGGTTTTCAGTGTGGGACGGGGATCTGTCATCACATCCACCAAAAACAACTCATCCACGTGTCGGTTATCACAACGTAATGCATACACTTTTTTTGAATCCTTCATCCACACAGCTATGGGTGCCGTTGGAAAAGTATCTGCCGCAATCTCGTCCTCGTCCTTGGTGTAAGAAAAATATCTCTCCCCATCTGTCGTCAACTGCACGATCGTGGTATCTTTCCCTTTATCCTTATTACCCATAACATAGAGATTATGCCGTTGGGCAAACACTATATATGTACTATCCGGTGAATATTTTTTCCACGAGTCCCCAAATCCCTCGTTAATCACGGTATCCAATTTCGTCACGTCCTCTGTTATCATATTATAACGATACTTGCGCTTTTCAAAATTGAACGTAAAAGAAGTCCCCTTTTTATCAAATTTCAACTCTTGAAACGTGAAATTCTTTGCATCACACACCCCATGTGTTTCCTGATTTAAAAATCCAAACAATTTCTCCGGGTTAAACAGTAAGCGTTTTTCCCCTTTCTCTGGATTCACATAGTAATAACGTTTTCCCTCTTCTGTCGTGAACGAATACCAAAAACATTCCCCGTCATTGATATACATAGGGTATATACTCATGCTATTTCCATCCGCTACCCGAAAATTACTACTCGTGAAACGGTCTGCTAACTTAAAATTTGCTTTTTGTTGTCCCCACAACAATGAGGTCATCGTCAAACCGACCAACAAAAAAAATATCTTTTTCATACAAGTAAAAACAAACAAACATACAACATCTAAAATAAACCCCGCCTCCCCGCATGACGGGCAAGCGAGGCTCATCTAAGCATTAACTTCCATCAACCAAAATTATAAACAAGTTCCTTGGAATAGGTTAGCGCCACTTCCCCATTTAGGAATAAAATCAACTACTTCCACCATCTCCGGATCTAAAGTCTTCAAGTTTTCTTTATACACACTCTTGTACACAAACCTTTCTTCTTCCGAACGTCTCACTTCCAACACTTCAAAAGTCCCGTCTACCATTAACACACCAAGTAATATGTAATCCAACTCCGAGATATAACGGATTTTTATGGATTGAATCTCTACAGGCGCCGTGTAAAAATGCTCGCTAGACTGTTGCCCTGTTCCTTCCCATTCCATACCACACCCGTAAAGTTGGTTTCCGGCAGCAATAAATAACCACTCATAATCGTCATAAGTATTTGGATCATAACCGTAATTGTAATGGAAATAAACAGCATCCTTAAAATTCGTAAACATCGACTGATCTGCAAATTCTCTCACTTGAGACTCTTCTAAGCCTATAAAATCCGCAGCATCTTTATGATCACCAAAAGCATATCGATGCCATACATAAGTTCCATTTTCCAACTTCAATAACGATAAAAGGTAATCGTAATCACTGACAAAACAATCCTTAATACGCTTTCCTTTAAACTTTTGAAACAAACTCATATCAAACTCGCCAGCGGTGTTATTCCGAATCTCCAACTTCCGTCCAACCTCATTCTGCGGATTAATAATAAAAGTACTATTATCCTTACCCGCATCATCATAAAATGCCCACATTGTTCCTTCTGCATCGATAGCAGGTACTACATCTATATGGTAATCATTATCAGCCTTCGATGTCTGAATTAAAGATGTAAATTTCATCCCATTAAATGCTGGATCATCGTTATAACGTCCTGAATGCAAATCCGTCAACACGTTAGCAACAGCATAATATAACAAGCCATCTTCCGCCAATAACCATTTACTTGTTTTTGAAAGAGCGGCATCTTGGATAACTAAATTTTCCGGAAGAGTACCCATAAATTCATCAAAAGGACGCCCCGCATAAGTTAATGCATTACCACTTAATTCAACAGGACCACTTTCTTGCAACACCATAACTTCTGAATTTTCGGTTGAAACATAGTCATTATAAGAAAATTCTTCAACTAATTTTATCGGCCCCATTCCTAATTGTTCTCCAAGTCCAGTCGCAAATTGTACATGCAACAAAGAATCCCGCCATCTATCATAACCATACTCATTAAGATAATGAATCGTTTGCCTTTTCGTGATTAACATATCTAAGCGACTGGCACCAGAAGCCGTACGTCCCAAAAACAACCAACCCAATTTATACAATGGAGTCACATTCATGATAATCGCTTCCGGGAAAGCCACTCCCGTTTTATTATCAATAGCATTAAATATCAATTCGTATTCTCCGTACACATCTGCTGTAAACGTATAAGAAGCGTGAGTAGACACCTCTTTTCCATCCAACAACCAAGAATAACTCACGTCCGGATTCAAAGAGTCGATAGATAAACGGACTTTAGGTGTTAGTGTCACTGATTCTCCAGGAAATAATGAATAACTTGCGTCAACTCCCTCTATTTTCCAATTCTGATACTCGTTTATCTCCTTGTAATCCAAGTTTGTCTTATCATCAATACAAGACACGGCAATAAACACCGATACAAATATAAACAATATATATTTCATAACTTTTCTATTTAAATTATCCTGCAACAGGCACAGTTATTACACGCCCATTCTCATCTCTCTTCGGCTCTCCATTCACCCTTTCGTACTCTTCCAAGGTATATTTCAATCGGATAGCATACTTCTTCATCACATTCATATCCGTTCCGTCAAACGACTCCCCACCTTTTTCTAACTCCTCTAAAAACATGATATATTTCGTCTCTGAATACTCACCCAAATAAACTTTTTCCACAATATTAGTTGGTCGATCTACCGTACCATCGTTACGACTCCACCAAATAGGAATCTCCAATTTATCAGACACGTAAAATTTTGCTATTTGGTAATCTCGATCCCCTTGTTTTACATTCTCACTATTATCTATTTTCAAAAACAAACGGAACGATTTATCATCCAATTCATCAAAATTATTGAAGAACTTCACTTGTATCGTATCAACATCCTGGCCGGGGGCAAACTCACATACCTCCGGTAACTCATAGGCTGTCCCTGGAAGTGTGGTCGAATCTGTCGGAGAAATTGTGAACTTTCGAGGCTCAGTCAAATAAGCTCCATGAATTTGTACAGGAATCTCGGCAACAATTTCCCCATCCGGGTACGTTTTGAAAGAATACACAGCACTATCCTGTGTCGAATTGTTCACGAAAGATATATACACAGTATCCCCGTTATATAGTTTTATTTCTTCTTTCGAACAAGCTCCTAAGAAAAACAGGAACAATATGATCGAATAAACATATATTTTTTCCATACACTTTACGATTTTATTTAAGATTTGTTTCTGTATCCGGTACCGGCCAAATCACATACTTCGCTTCAATCGGCACAACCTCGTTCCCCTCAAAAGGTATATCTTTTTTCAAACGTTTATATAAATAAAAAATTTGCCCTTCCCCGATCCACTCTCTACGCATATCATTAATCAACACATCCATAAAAGTCCCCTCAGTAGCATTATTCACTTTATCCAACGAAAGGCTATTATAAGAAGCATATCGAGATTGTTTCACCGCCCGCAAATACCCCTTTGCTTCATCCAAGTTTTTCTTATAAATGGCCTCTGCCGCAATATAATATACCTCTGACATACGCACCAATGGTACTAAATAATTACTTATATTAGCTGCTGTATTATCTGCATCATATTTTTCATATTTACTGAAACGGTACTCGCCTGAACTATTATTCTGCCATTTCTTATAGCGCATATCCTTAGTTCCTTCCCCTTCGAATATCTCATCCAGATTAGTTGTTATCAAATAGGTATGTTTATAAGGGCTAGGATCTGTCAAATTATTATAAACATTTATATACTCGATTACATCCAATGACTCCACTCCCCAAAGTACATCTCCATACAACTTGATATCTCCATCTTTAACGCTACTATATTTCACTGTAAAGCTATTTGTCGCCGTGTTGTAATCAATCAATTCTTTGGCATATTGATACGCCTCATCTACCCGTTGTGCATACAGGCAGACCCGTGCAAGAATAGCCGTTGCGGCATGATAATTTAACCGATAACCTCTCTTGTGGTCCAAGAAAAAGTCATCGTCCGAAGAACTCGTTTCGAAACGTCTTTGCGCCGTGAAAGTTGTTGCAGAATCAGCCTTCCATAACAGCTCTCGTGCCGCCTTCAAATCCCGAATTGTACTATTTAAACAACTATCCACGGTCAACGGAATAGATACGTATGACGGGTACTCTGAAATGTATGGGATATACTTCGTTGCCCCAGGATTCATTGCCGGAGAAGCAGCAAATAATCGCAACATATCAAACTGGATAAAAGCCCGAAGTGCAAGCGCCTCTCCCCAAATCATCTTCTGTTCTCGCTCTTTATATGCAAATTTATCGGAGTCCTCTTTCGAGATATTTTGGATCAAATTATTACAATTGGCGACCATCTTGTAAGCACTCTCCCAGATAGATTCAATCTCCGGCTCCAATTGATCATTATCCCAATTATTCAAATATACACCATAATAAAACATAGCAAGAGCTCGATTGCCACTACCATAAACACTGTACGTCGTGTAAGTACGCCCAAATACATCTACAAGTCCCCAAGTCAAATCTTCTCCATATAGGGTCTGACCACTCATACCATAATAAATACCATTCAATGCGTGACGATATCCATCTCCGCTAGCAAACATATCGCTCTCATCAAGTTCATCCTCCGGTTTCACATCCAACCAACTGTTGCAAGAATATGCAAACAGCACTAAAATCAACAATGATAATAATCTATATTTTCTCATAACTTTTCCCATTTTAGAAAGTGGCTCTCAAAGAGAAATTAAACGTGCGGGCAAACGGATAACTCGTCCCCCGTTCTTGTCTTACCGTAGACGCTCTGAAAAGATCGTTCGTACTCAACTCTAAGCGCAACATTTTCAGACGTATCTTCTTCAACCAATCCGTGTTAAAGTCATAACTCAACGTCAGTGCGCTTAATGACAATTCATTATCATCTTGCACGAATCGAGAGGTAGGCATTGTTGAAGTGTTCATATCCTTAATGTTTCTCAAAGGAGCAATATCACCCGGTTTCTGCCAACGTTGAGTCAACACCCGACGATCCACATTACTATTCTCAATGTCGGCATTCTCAACCCCATCCACCAAGGTCTGGTTATACGTCTGTTTTCCCCAATCGTATGCAAACGAAGCAAACAACGTCAAATTTTTATACGTCAAGTTCACTCCAAACGAACCACTTGCTTTAGGCTCTTCATCACCCACGCGAACCGTTTCAGTAGCTTTCCAAAGTGAAGAAACAGAACCATCTCTATACAAGAACAACTCGTTACCCGTCATCGGATCAATACCTAGAGAACGAATCGCAAAAATAGAGGTCAACGAGGCTCCCTCTTCATATTTCATTTCCGGTTCGGAATATTCCGATCCATAGGCAGATAAATTAACATTACCTTGCGCATCTTCTGCCGCCTCATACTTCTCATTAACTCGATCATTATAAGCACGTAAAGCATCCGAAATTTTTAAAATTTCATTTCTATTGTGATTCAAATTACCCCACAACGATACATTCCAATCCTTATCCTTATACACGTCAAAACGTACTTGAATATCAAATCCCTTATTCAATGTTTCCCCTAGGTTATCTTTATAAGAAGTGAATCCAGCCGACGCAGGTAATGACACGTCCGTGATCAAATCTACCGTCTTGTTGTAATAATAATCAAAATTCAACGAGATACGTTCGTTCCAAAACTGCAAGTCCGTACCCATATTCAACTTATTCGTCGTTTCCCATTTCAAATTATGATTCCCTAGTGCTTTTAACTGTGTTCCGAATCCGGTCGCATACCAACGGTCATTTGTTGCATAAACTGTCTTGGCTGAATACGACGGGAAATTCACTTTACCCGTCTGGCCGTAAGACACACGTACCTTCACCTGATTTATCATGTCATTATCTTTCAAGAAACTATAATTATGGACATTCACCCCCACCCCGGCAGACCAGAACGGCGCCCATTTTTGATCTGACCCGAACTCCGATGAACCGTCGAAACGTACGGATAAGTCAGCCAAATAAATATCATTCCACGTGTAGTTGGCACTCAACAAGAAACCAACCAACCGTTTCAAACTCTCGCTCTTACTCGGCTTCTGATAAATCTCTGCCGCATAGTTCGGAGAGTGAAACGCTCCCGACGGGAATCCTCTGTAATGAGCGGAAGTAGATTCCGACTTTGTGGACTGAGCGTTTACAATAGCCGACACGTTCAGATTGTGCAAGCCCAACGATCTCGAATAATACAATGAGAACTGCGTATCCCATTTAGTGTTATCACTACTGGTCGTATAAAGGTCCCCCAATAAAGAAGAATTTGTACTAGTACTAGAATTCGCCGTTCTAGCCGTAGCATTAGAAGATTTGGGATCAATAAAACGTTCCGTTCTCCCCATAGTCTTTGTCAATGCTAATTGTCCTTTTAATGTTAAATAATCATTGATAAACCACTGGAACATGAATTGTTCAATAATTTCATCCTGTTTATCCCAGTTATAATTATTCAATTTAGCCTCGTAGAACGGGTTATTCAACGAATTGCCACTCCGATCTCTTGAAAATTTAAGCTGTTGTACCAAAATTCCGTCATCATCATACAAACGATCATACGGTTGCAAATGTGCGTAATCAGAGAAACTTCCATAAGGAGAATCTGGTGCATCCGTGAAATTATACGAAATTTTATTCAATACCTGCAATTTATTCTTCAATCTCCAATCCACCGTGAAACCCACGTCCACGTTATCTCGGTATGAACCTTTCATCACGCCATTCTCATTCGTGTACCCTAACTCCAAATTATAACGTAAATCGACATTACCACCCTCTATCGACAAACTATGCTTATGATTCACTGCGTTACGCAAAGGTAATGACAACCAATCCGTATTAACCCCTTTCTGCACGTTCACCAAACGCTCGTTATAAGCTCTGATTGCAGCTTCTCGATTAGAATAATATCCGTTTTCTGGCTCATAAATCCCCGCAGCCTGCTCTATCTCCAATTTCTCCCGGGCATTAGCCAAATTATAATCTGATAAATCCGGCAAAGAAAGCGATCCCGTCAAATTGTAAGAAATCGTCACTTCTCCCGGTTTCGGAGCTCTTGTCGTGATCACAATCACACCATTAGCTGCACGTGAACCATACATCGCCGTAGCGGCAGCATCCTTCAATATATTAATCGTTTCCACCCGGTTCGGATCCAAGTCATACACTTTCTGAACGCTCACCTCAAATCCATCCATGATAAAAGTCGGCAAATTCGGATTATTCTCCAAAGATGATTTTGACAATGCATCCTTATCCAATCCTTTCACACCAATACCCGACCGTCCCCGGATATACATCTCAGGCACTGCATTCGGGTCTGATCCCCAAATATTACTCTTCTGTATCCGAAAAGAAGGATCAAAAGAAGCCAAAGCCTGCACAACATTCGTCGGAGAAGCTTTCAGTAAATCTTCCCGTTTCACCGAGATAGAACTACCCGTAAAACTCTCTTTTTTTACATTAGCATATCCAGTTACAACAACCTCTTCCAAGTCTTCGGTATCCGGCAACATTTTAATAAAAATCTCCTTACCCAAATCTTTTATCTTATTCACATCCACCTCGTGTGACTTCATCCCCACAAAAGAAAAAATCAAGACCAGCGTATCCTGTTTGGGCAATTCAATTTTAAATTTTCCATCAATATCCGTCACAACTCCAACTGCAGTACCCTTCAAAAGTACAGTTACACCCGGGAGGATCTCTCCTCTATCGTCAACGACTTTTCCCTGCACTGTTACTTTTTTCACCTCATCTTTTTTATTATCCGGAGTAATTACAATCAGATTGTCAACAATCTTAAAAGTATACTTCGTCCCTGTCAAACAACTCTTCAGGATCTCCTGAAGAGAGGCATTAGAGAATGAACGTGTAATTCCGGTCACTCCTTTAATCTCCTCATCATTATACAGAAACTCGTAACCTGTTTTTTGTTTTAGAACATTCAAGACTTCGCTCAAAGACTGTTGTTCAAACCGAACTGTAATGCTCTGCTGGCTGAACGCATTTTCGCCCGAAAATGCCAAATGTGTAAGCAATAGCATCATCATCATTAGCTTGCAGACTAATGATCGTTTGCTACCACCTAACATGCAGTTTTTAATTTTTCTTTTCATTGATAATTTTATTTAGGTCATTTTTGCACACATACACCCGGACGTTTCGGCAAATTCTTTGAATTTGCCTCTGGCCCAAGCAATTGATGTTTATTAAAACTTAAAAATTCAAACACAACACTCCCATTCAATGAAATTATTTTCCATTGTTTGAGACACATCATTTTGTTTTGGAGAAAAATCAAGTATATTTGTGAAATCCCCTTTGGGTTTATTTTAGTACACATTTTTGTAAAGTCGGAGTTGCAGCTTCGGCTTTACTATTTCACTACTTCTCCATTACTGTCACTGTTCTACCCTTTACATCAAATTTTATATTTGTTGTTAAACTCAATAATTCCAACACATCAGCAATCTTGGCATAACGAGGCAAGTAACCGGTAAAATGATAATTTTTGACAGCCTCGTTCATATAGAACACATTTATCGTGTACCAACGAGAAAGTTTCGTCATAATCTCCTGAATACTTTCACTTTTAAACCGAAAATTCTCATACATCCAAGTCGTGTACACCTCAACATCCACTTCCCTCACGTTCACTTCTCCATCTTTTATAATCGCCTGTTGACCAGGCTTCAAGATCGTCTGTTTCCCATCCATATCAATTTCAACCTTACCGGTAGCCAACGTCGTTTTAGATGTTTCGTCTCCCTCGTAACTATTCACGTTAAACGAAGTCCCCAAAACCTTCACCGCATAATCCTTACATTGCACGATAAAAGGCTTGGACGGATTTTTAGCCACCTCGAAATAAGCCTCCCCGGACAAATACACCAAACGCTGCTCGCTATTAGCAAAACTTTCCGGGAAACGAAGTTCCGTCTGCGCATTCAAATACACCCGGGTTCCATCACCCAACACAATCTGATACTCTCCCCCTCTTGGAATCTCGACTTTATTATACCTTATTTCTCCCACACTTTCCTCCAACTGTCGATCTGTAAAAACAACCTCTTTTCCGTTATTTTCTGCCAAAGAAGTAACGAGATCGACCTGATTCAATGAATCCAAATGATAGACGTCTCCTGATGCGACAGTTAGTTTAGCAATGGAACGCCCCGGAGTAATCTCTTCCACCTTGGCAACCGGAACAACAGTAGCCTCTTCCTTCAACAAGAAAGCGATTGCCACTCCCAAAATAACCACAACAGAAGCCGCAACTTGATATACCCTCATCAAACGTTTTCTCTTTCTCCGGACTGCTTTTTGTTTCACGATCTGCCATGCTCCACCAGCATCATAAGACAAAATTTTTTGAATGTCTTCATATTGCATCTCTTCATCCTGAATCCGGGCAAAAAGAGCTTTATGAGAATCGGCCTCTTCCAACCATGCATCTAGCTTTTGTTGTCCTTTCTCATCTATTTCATTCCGCAAATAAGCTAATATTATCGCGGCAATGTCATACGGATATGTGTTAATACTATTTTTCATACATTATTATTACACAACCCAACCTCGAAAGGATTAAACGGGATCGCATTTTTTTCTAAAAAAAATACAATTCACACCTACGCCTAATTTCCATACACCACATTTATCCCTTAGAACAAGGGATTTAGTAACATTAATAAAGGGAAAATATCTTTCAAATTTTCTCTTAAAATCTTTTTTCCGCGAGCCTTTTGTGCTTTTACAGTATTAACACTCAATCCAAGTTCTTGTGCAGCACTTTCATTATCCAACCCCTGAAAATAACAAAGCTGAAAGACCTTCCGGCATTCCTCCGGTAATTTTTCAACAGCAGCGGCCAACTCCCTATGGATTTCAGTCAAAATAATACTTTCCTCAAGATCCTCAGTCTGTTCTTCATGAGCTAACGAAGCAATATACCGATCTTTCGAACGAGTACTACGGATATAATTTAAACAAGAGTTTCGAATAGATAAATACAAGAAATTTTTCAAATGGACTTCGGATTGAAAAAGCATCTTTTTCTCCAACAGAGCGATAAAAACATCTTGTACAAGATCCTCTATCACCTCCTCGTTTTTCAAGAACTGGGAAGCGAAATAACAAAGAGAACCGTAATACTCTTTGAATATTACCTCAATATTGTTAACTTGACCTTGTACACCAGTAATCTCTCGCTTTTCCATTCTATCAATTTTATTGATGAAATAAAAACTGATAAAGAAATTAAATTCAACGACACCACGCCACCCAATAACATTTAATAAAAAATAAATATTGCTAATTAAACACTATTCATATTTTGCTAAAGTCCTAATTAGTTTAGGAATATCCGTGTTATCCAAACGCCCATTAAACCGTTCCGCACCAACCCCGATAGCATATACCGGAACAACTCCCGCCGAATGTCCTCCGCTGGCCCAGCTAATTTTGGCAAGACGATTCAGTATATTGATGGACAATTGAGCGATCGGCTCATTCTCCGAATACAAATTTTTAACCATTTCAACGGTCTTGCCCGAAAATGTTTCTCGATAACAATTCTTCAAGGTCTGTTCATCTTCCGCCGATAAATTTACGGTATTCCAGAAACCTAAATTCTTCGCCAGAACCTCCTGCACATCCTCCCACGCCACCTGATTACTCTTCATATCTCGTAATTCCCGAATCTCACGAGTCAATTTCTCCAGAGACACCCTCTGATTCTCCAATACCCGAAGATTCAATTGATACGAGCCTGTCCCGAGAACGATGCCTCCCGTCTCGTGATCGGCAGTAACCACGATCAACGTCTCATCCGGATGTTTCAAATAAAACTCGTATGCTTTTTGTACCGCATCAGCAAAATCTTCCACTTCTCGAAAAGCCGTGGCAGCATCATTCACATGACAAGCATAATCAATCAAACCACCTTCCACCATCAGGAAAAACCCCTGTTTTCCCCGACTCAAAAAATCTATCGCCCCTTCCGTCATCTGACTTAACGTGAAATCATCTTCTTCCCGATCTATCGCATATGACAACGTCGTCTGAGCCCCACCCTGAATGACCACCAGTTTAGAGGTCTCGACCATCTTTTCCCGAAACATCTCGTTTCCCCGGACAACCAAATATCCCGACTCATGCAACAAATCAAAAAGATTCGTGGAATCTTTCGGGGATACGGATTGAATAATACCTCCTCCGCCATATAAATCAAACCCGGCCTCGATGGCATCTTTCCCCAACTCGAAATACATCGTCCGCCGGGGCTGATGCCCGTAAAACGCCGCCGGAGTGGCATGATTCATCCCGACACTGGTAATGATTCCCACTTTACGTCCGGCTTCTTTTGCCTGTACGGCAATACTATATAAAGGCTCCTTCTGTTCCTTATCCATCCCGATCGTGTTATTCTTTGTCTTCACCCCGGTAGCCAAAGCAGTTCCGGCGGCAGCGGAGCAAGTAACACCATGATAAGAAGAATAAGTCGTTGCGTAATTACGAACCGGGAAACTGGCAAAATTCAGCCCTTTCACCCCGATAACGCTATCTCGTTCGGCCAGATACATTTCTGTCCCGTTCACCTGGTTCACGCCCATGCCATCACCGATAAAATAGAACACGTACTTTACCTGCCGGGACTCACTACAACTTTCGAAAAGGAAAACCAATACTCCAACAAGCCAAATAAATAACAACTTTCTCATCCTCTTACATTTTATTCCTCAAAACTAGGCATAAAGAAACAAAAAGCCAAACACAACAATCATTATTTCCTTTCCATTGGAACTCCACCAGTAATACACTATATTACAATATCTTATCATGCAAACGTATGCACGATTTTATGTTTTATAAGATGTTTTTTATCCAAAACAAATGTGTTAATTTTGCCCGACTTTAAAACAAAGACAAGGTATTTAACAATATATCAACAAAAAAACAAAAACAATGATTTACTCACATGAAGTACAACACATGTGTGTTGTGAAAAAAGGACCGAATCACGGTCCGGCACCCATCCCGGAAGAAGGGAAATGGGTTCGTTCCAAAGAGATCAAGGACATTTCAGGATTGACTCACGGTATCGGCTGGTGTGCCCCACAACAGGGAGCTTGTAAATTGACCTTGAACATCAAGGACGGGATTATCGAAGAAGCATTGATCGAGACGATCGGTTGCTCCGGAATGACCCACTCCGCAGCTATGGCCTCCGAGATTTTACCGGGCAAAACTTTACTGGAAGCCTTGAACACGGACCTCGTTTGTGATGCCATCAACACAGCTATGCGCGAACTCTTCCTGCAAATCGTTTACGGCCGTAGCCAAAGCGCTTTCTCGGAAGGCGGACTTCCCATCGGGGCCAGCCTCGAAGACTTGGGTAAAGGCATGAGAAGTCAAGTAGGAACCATGTTCGGAACCAAAGCCAAAGGTACCCGTTACCTCGAAATGGCCGAAGGTTATGTAACCCGCATGGGTCTTGATGAAGACGGAGAAGTCATCGGTTACGAATTCATCCACTTGGGTAAATTCACCGATATGTTGAAAAAAGGTATTGATCCCAAAGAAGCTGTCGAAAAAGCTACAGGATCATACGGTCGTTTCGCGGATGCAGTAAAATACATCGATCCGCGTCAAGAATAAAACAATTTAGTGATTTACGATTTATGATTAAGTGATAATCACCTAATCAAAAAATCTGAAATCACAAAAGTCGCCCGCGACTTTGTAATCATTAAATCTAAAATTAATTATGGCTTTATTTGAAAGTTACGACCGTCGGATTAATCAAATTAACACGGTTCTAAATAATTACGGAATAAAAGACATTGAAGAGGCAAAAGCCATCTGTGATGCCAAGGGGATCGACCCGTACAAAATGTGTAAAGATATTCAACCCATAGCGTTCGAGAATGCAGCTTGGGCTTATGTAGTCGGTGCAGCTATCGCTATTAAAAAAGGATGCAAAAAAGCGGCTGAAGCCGCCGAAGCTATCGGAGAAGGTTTGCAGTCATTCTGTATCCCGGGATCTGTTGCCGCCGATCGTAAAGTGGGTTTAGGCCACGGAAACCTGGCAGCCATGTTGCTTCGTGAAGAAACCAAATGCTTTGCATTCCTTGCCGGACATGAATCGTTCGCCGCGGCAGAAGGTGCAATCGGTATCGCAAAATCAGCAAACAAAGTACGTCAACAACCGTTGAAAGTAATCTTAAACGGTTTGGGTAAAGACGCTGCCATGATCATCTCCCGCATCAACGGCTTCACTTACGTGCAAACCGAATTCGACTACTACACCGGAGAACTGAAAATCGTGAAAGAAAAAGCATATTCTAAAGGCGAACGTGCCCAAGTAAGATGCTACGGGGCTGACGATGTTCGGGAAGGCGTAGCTATCATGCGTCACGAGGGTGTGGACGTTTCCATCACCGGAAACTCAACCAACCCGACTCGTTTCCAACATCCGGTTGCCGGAACCTACAAAAAAGAGTGTATGGAAACCGGAAGAAAATACTTCTCTGTTGCCTCCGGTGGTGGTACCGGACGAACCCTTCACCCGGACAACATGGCAGCTGGTCCTGCTAGTTACGGGTTCACCGACACGCTTGGTCGTATGCATGGAGACGCACAGTTTGCAGGCTCTTCTTCTGTTCCCGCACACGTGGAGATGATGGGATTCCTTGGAATGGGTAACAACCCGATGGTTGGTGCTACCGTTGCTGTTGCTGTTTCTATCGAGGAAGCAATGAAATAGTGTTGAGACATCACTTCATAAAAAATCCAGGATTTCAGTCCTGGATTTTTTTATGCTACAACCACCCTCTTATGTTTCCACCGTCGGTGTGACCACAACCAATAAGCAGGTTCCTCCCGAATAAAACGTTCCAGCATTTGAATATGCATTCGCGTCAATTCCCCCGGTTCCAGACTTTTCGGATCAGAACACAGGTCGTAAAACTCGGCATGATAATAACCTCGTTTCACTTTACGCATATTCACGAAAACCACCGGCTGATTCAACTTTCGGGCGATCTTTTCCGTACCCTCCAGCACGGCCGTATCTTGATTCAAGAAACGAGTCCAGAAATTAAGAGAATGTTTATTAGGAGTCTGGTCTCCGATAAACCCGGTCATCGTAATCTTCCCCTCTTGCTGATTCTTCAACATAACCCGTAGCGTATCCGCTTTAGCTAAAGGCGTCGCCCCGAAACGGCCTCTAATCTTACAAGTCATCCGGTCAAAGACCTTATTATGTATCGGTTTATAAATCGGGATCAACTCTATATCCTTCTCCCACAACTTGTATGAATACATCATCTCCCAGTTCCCATAGTGGCCGGAAAAAGCGATCACGCTACGTCCTTGTTCAAAATAGCGGTGTGGTACATCCATATTCACCATGACACAACGTTTTTTTAGCTCTTTCTCCGAGATATGCCACAATTTATAAAACTCGGCAAAAGTATCACACAAATGGCGGTAGTACTTCCGGGCAATCTGCCTCCGTTCCTCTTCGCTCTTCTCCGGAAAAGAATTCCGTAAATTCATATCGACAATCTTCCGACGATACCGAACACCATAAAACAAAATAACGAACAACACATCCGTCACCAAATACATCACGGGCAGAGGTAAAAAACTAGCCACCCACAACATTCCATATCCCAAATACGAACATACATTTACAAATAATTTCATCTAAAAAGTATAAATTTCACACGCATTTTAGACTTGATTCCTACGCCAAGTCAATCAAAGATAATACAATTATCAGCCATTCGACGAAAATGATCCAACATTTATACTTTTTCTACACAAATTGCATTCTAAAGCCCCCGTTCATGCTTTAAGCTCTACATCAAAAAACAATATCAAGATCGATTCCCTTGTTACTCGTTCAAGTCAAGGAACAGTAAATGTGGGTCATACCACCCGATAATAAACAAAGAAATATTCCATCCCACTGTTTTCTTCCGGCAAACCATCACCGCCTTTCTAAACTGCGCCCCCAATATATCAAAAAATAGACTTCTAGGACATCCCCTTTTTAATCCCAATTAATACCTAAATCCTTTATTACAAGTTGATCACTACCTGATGAATACCGTCATGAACCTTATAGATACCTTATAGAAACCTTATATGAACCTTATATATAATAAGGTTCATAAAGTATTTTTATAATTTAAGAAGAATATATCTTACGTATTTCATCTAGTAGTCATCACCTATTTATCACGAAATAACTATTGTACTCGTCAGTACCTGTTTTCGATCTCTTCGCATTTTTCCACGGAACCATTGCATAAGAGCCTATTAATAGTTAATTTTGTACATAATAAACCTCTTATAATCATGGAATCACGCGAAATCCTTGAACAAAAATACCAAGCTTTACCACCCGAGATCAAATATATCGTGGAATTACTAGCCTATTCCTGTTGTCCTATTTCCAAAAGTACACTGGAACGGCTTGAATTACCTTTCGAAAAATCCAAATCAAAACGCCGAGCAATCATCCTCTCGTTAAAAGATTATCCCGAGATTATCTGGCCTAGCAAAAATATACTAGACTCCTACTACGTGCTGGAACCTCACCTTTCCCTTCACCTCTTGCTTCAGCTAGACAAGCAGAAGCGAGATTTTAAAAAGGAAATTTGCGATACCAATTTTTGGAACGGGGCGAATTACCTTGGTAAGCGGGTCCGAGACACGTTATTAAAATACTATTATACCCAAACGCCCTTCAGCTATCTTTCCGTCGCGAACCAAAATATTCACGCCAAATTCTTGCTGGATGCGGCATTGGACATGCCGGAATTTAGCGGAATTGAACATTTTTTCCCGATAACAAAGTTCCTGGAAACCTTCGAAACAGAAGTCGACATGATGGATGAAACGTTAGAGCTTCCTCCAAATTTCGAACACACGTATCAACGCACGATTTCATACATCGGGCTCAACCCGCCATATCTAGAAAAACTGGAAAAAACATTTGCCAGAATCAACGCCCTGTTACCCGGTGACTTAAGTCGTATCCCGGGAGAAAACGCGGTAAATGCCGAGGGATATTATTTACAAGGGATGTACCATCTGTATAAAGAAGACTACCCGCTAGCGATCAAACACTTCGAGGCCGGCATGAAACTCGCGAAGACGGATATACCACAGTGGCCTTTCTACAACTACGGGTACGCCATAGCACTCATGCTGGATAAATCGGAGCAAAGCAACAAACGTATAACCGTGTTGAGTAAGAAAAAATCCATGCAGGAGGAAGAAGCTTTCTCGGCCGCATTATTATTCATGATACATAAAAACACTCCGGCAGAGGAACTGCACGACACGATTCGGTTACGAGACATCATGTTCTCAACATCTCTCGTCCGGTTGTTAGTACATACGATTCTCCAGCATCACGATCTAGCACTCTCGTCCTTTGGCACAAACAAACATTTATTTGTCCCAGAATTGCAGAAGAACGGGTGGGACCTGCTCTTACTGGAAACTTCCGCACCCTATCCCGAATTGCAGGGAACTCGGGTAGAATTAGAAAAAAAGTTGGGCATCACCCCTTTAATCAGCAGGATCAAAGTCATTCCGGAATGGGAAAAAACGCTGGAGTTATTGCTTCCCACGAAAAGGGAAAAAACGGTCGGCACGAAAAGCACTTCGCGAATCGTCTATCTTATCGATCCCAAATATCACCACGTACAACCGACGTTACAACAATCCAAAGATGGAATCACATGGAGCGCGGGAAGGAATATCGCTTTAAAACGATATAGTGATAGGAGTCTCCAAGACATGAGCGAAGTGGATGAAAAAATCGCCCGACTCGTGAAACAAAGCTACTCTTACAATGGCCCCAACTACTATTTAAATGACATGGAAGCCATCGCCTGCCTCACGGGTTACCCGCTGGTGTTCCTCGCTTCCAACCCTCGTATCCCCGTGGAGATCGTGGAAGAAAAGCCAGAACTCGTCATTCGCCAGCAAGCCGACGGGTTCACGATCACGAGCAACGCGGGAGCCCCCGACTCGACCATACTGATCACGTGGGAAACCCAGACACGGGCGAAAGTAATTCACATGACAACGGAACAATACACGATCATCAGCACGCTCCAACGCGTGAAAACTTTCCCGCCGGAGGCTAAAGAACGTCTTTTGGAATTAATCAAGCATCTGAACGGAAATATTGTCGTACATTCCGATCTGATCGGTGATCAAGAACAACTCCCGACAATCAAGGGAGACAGCCGTATCGTCGTGCAACTCCTCCCGATTGGCGATTCCCTGCGGGCTGAACTTTTCTGTAAACCTTTCGGGGAAGTTCCTCCATATTGTAAGCCGGGGAAAGGGGCTAAAAGTGTCACGGGGATCGTGAACGAGGAAAAAAGCCTCGCCACCCGGGACCTTGATGAAGAAAAGAGATTCAAGGATGCCGTTTTAGCGGACGTGGAAAGATTATCGGATGACTACGACGGGGACGCTTACGTGTTCCACTCACCGGAAAGTTGTCTGAACCTACTGGAAACGCTAAAACACCGCAACGAGATAGCTTCCATCGAATGGCCGGAAGGCGTTCGCTACCGGATAAAGCATTACATCACGGGGGATAATTTACATCTCTCGCTCACCGGGCGCAACCAATGGTTTGACCTTGAGGGTGAACTGCGTGTCGGGGAAGAGACAATCATGACGATCAGCGAGTTGCTGCAAGCCTGTCGCCATAGCAAGGGACGTTTCATTCCCATCGGGGACAAGGAGTATCTCTCGCTCACGCAAACCCTGAAGAGACGTTTGGAAGAACTGGAATCCATGTCTGTCGAGGAAAACAACCGTTTCCGGATACAACAATTCGCCTCTCCTGTTTTTGACAACTGGGAAGAAGAAGGAATTCAATTAACCACGGATAAACGGTTCAAGGATTTACAGAAAAAGATCGAGAAGGCCTCCCGCTTAAAACCAGAAATTCCCGTTACGCTGAAGGCCGACCTGCGGGAATACCAGAAAGACGGGTTCGAATGGATGGCCCGCCTCGAAGCCTGGGGAGCCGGAGGATGCCTCGCGGACGATATGGGACTGGGGAAAACGGTTCAAGCCATCACCATGTTGCTACACGTTGCCCGTAAAGGCCCTTCACTCGTCATCTGTCCCGCCTCCGTGTTACCCAACTGGGAACATGAATTACGACGATTTGCCCCCACGTTGAATGTCTTCCGGCTAAACTCGGCCACCGAAAGGCAACAAACCATTACCGCCATGCAACCGGGCGACGTGTTGCTGGCTACATACGGAATGCTTGTCTCGGAAGAAAAGGGGTTGACAGGGAGACCGTGGCAAATGATCGTCTTGGATGAAGCCCACGCGATCAAGAACCGAACAACCAAAATGTCAAAGGCGGCCATGAAGTTACAAGCTGATTTCCGTTTGATTCTTACCGGAACTCCCATTCAGAACCATCTCGGGGAGCTATGGAACCTGTTTCAATTTATCAACCCGGGACTACTCGGCAGTCTCGAACATTTCACAGAACGCTACGTGCAGCCCATCACTCAACTAAAAGATAAATCCCGCCAGAATCAACTGAAACGTTTGTTGTCCCCCTTCCTATTACGACGCACGAAGAATGCCGTTCTGGACGAATTACCCCCGAAAACGGAGATCATCCGGGACGTGGAACTCAGCGAAGCGGAAATGGCCCAGTACGAGTTGTTACGCCGAGAGGCGGAAATGACACTGGCTGACGCAACAAACGGGGACCAACTAAAGATTATCGCGGAAATCACTCGCCTACGGTTAGCCGCCTGTAACATAAACTTAGTCAACAAAGCCTTCACCACGCAGGCCTCCAAGGTGGAAACCTTTTTAAACATCGTCAACGAACTCAAGGCAAACAATCACCGGGCACTCGTGTTCAGCCAGTTCACCTCCCACTTGGCACTTATCCGCCAAGCGCTTGACCAAGCGGGTATTTCCTATTTATACTTGGATGGTAGTACGCCTATCCGTCAGCGGGAGCAACTCGTGGCTCAATTCCAAGAGGGAACATCCCTACTGTTTCTCATCAGCCTCAAAGCGGGGGGATTGGGACTGAATCTCACGGCAGCCGACTTCGTGATCCACATGGACCCGTGGTGGAACCCCGCCGTCGAGGATCAAGCCTCAGACCGGACCTACCGGATCGGCCAGACCCGCCCGGTAACGATCTACCGCCTGATTGCCAAGGGTACTATCGAAGAGAAAATCATCCGCCTGCATCACACGAAAAAAGATCTCGCCGATTCCTTACTCGAAGGTACGGATCTTTCACACAAGCTGACACGGGAAGAGATTCTGGAGCTGTTAGGCAGGAGTAGGTCATGACCATAAAATAGAGCTGTCCCCCAAAGTCATTTTATTGAAAAAACTCCTCCGTCACTTCGTGCCACCTCCTCTATAAACAGAGGAGGAGCTGGTGACTCTTCCCGAAAACAGGGAGGATTTCAGCTCTCCCTCTGTTTATAGAGGGAAATCGGCGAGTAAGCGAGAACAGACAGAGAGTTTACTCGTTGTCTGTCGAGCGAGAGCCGATTCGAGACGGCTTGCAGGCTCAATACCCCGAAGGGGGGAGGGAGTTTGAAAAATGACTTTGGGGGACACCCCTTATTCCCTATTTTATCCCTCTACTATTTTTTGAATATCTTTTCTAATTCTCGATCAAGCCCAGCCGAGTCTCCAACATATTTCACCACGATCTTTCCCTCCGGATCAATCAAAATTTTAGTCGGAATTGCTGAAATATCATACATCTCGTTGAGTTGTTTTTGCTGGTCCCGTTTTTCGTAAATATTCATTTGTGGCCAGTCTATTTTATCTTCTTGGGCAGCTTTTTTAATGACCTCATCCTTACGGTCCGAAGCAATTCCCAGAAGAACAAAATTTTCACCCTTGTATTTTTGATTAATTTGAATCAGATGGGGATGACTTTTCCGGCAAGGTACACACCAAGAGGCCCAGAAATCCAATAACACGTATTTTCCCCTGTAATCTGCCAAATGAATATCTTCGCCCGTGTAAATATTCTTCAACGTGAAATCAGGAGCCGGAGCTCCGGGAGCCAAAGCCGTTCTAACCCGAATCAATTCCGCAAGTTTCTTTCCGGCTTCAGATTGTTGCACCTCGTTTGAAAACCGATCATATTGTTGTTTCAATTCCCCCGCAGTCTTACTAGTCAAACCGGAATTCAAGTATAACCACATAGCGTATTCCCGATTCGGGTGAGAAGTAATCCACTCCGTTGTACGTTGAGAAATTCGTGCCCGCAAAGCATTTTGTTGCTCGAAAACATCCATCTTGGCCACCGAATCATCGGCCAACACGGCATCATTCAACGCATCGTGTAAAACATTTATCTCTTTCAGCTCTTTCAGATTCAGACGTTGTAATTCCATCATCCCTTGGTTAAATTCATCCTCGCTTACCACCTCCACGAAAGGAAAATCTTTCTGGTCACCTTGAATCTCAATTTGGGCCCCGGGACTGACAAAAAAGGTCAAATCAAATTTCCCGGACAAAATCATTCCCCTTTTCCCTTTCCATTTCGCCCGACTTGCTTCCTGCTCTTTTTGGGATAAACGCATAAACGTCAGTTGTTGCCGTTGATCCGCTTTCCCGGAGTACACGAACTCACCGTTCTCCACTTTCAAGGTATCAAACTTGGAATTTCCACCCTGCCTGTCCAAAACGATAATTTTTATATCTTCACTCATCCCGGATAATTTCCCTTTCACCGTGTAACTATCCGTCTGCCCCATCATTTGCTGTATTCCACAAAACAAGCAAATGAATCCGATCAATACTATTCTTTTCATCATATTTCAGTTCATGTCACGACTAACTATCAATTATTATCCACCCATCCGCTGTTAAAGCTCATCACCTTAGGCGGGATCCGGTAAGTCAACCGATCTTCGGTCAACGTGTAGGTTTGTTCACCCACTTTATGGGTATAATTTTTCTTATCATCTTGGAAAAGCGGATCATTCCACAAGCGGCGGATGTCGAACCAGCGCATTCCACTCATCATGAATTCACGTGTTCTTTCCTCCAACACGAAACGAATCAATTTTTCTTTACTATTCACGCTTGCCGGGATAGCGGCCTCTGCTGCCGGCATCCTCTTTTCTCTCAGTGTCAGTAAATCCGCTCTCGCTCCTGTTTCGTCCCCCGTACGAGCCTTACATTCTGCCAGCATCAAGTACAAATCCGGGAGATCGCCACAAACGGTAAACATATAGCGACATACTCTCTTCGAATAAGGCCATTGAGTTACCCCGGTATAATCCTTGTCACTGAAAAACTTCGCCCGATGGTCATTCTTCGAGTACAAAGCCATGTATTCCGGTTTCACGTACACTTGCGGGGGATACAGGAATAAGGTAATCGGCAGGATGCTTACCTGTTTGTTGTATATCAATTCATTATTATCTTCACTCAAGTTGATCGGATAAGTACACGACATTCCCCATTTATTGGAAGCTCCCGTGTAACCCCAATTATAAATCTCTTGGTTATAATCAAACAATTCCAAGATAATGGATGAATTTTGAGTTCCCTCGTAGGCAATTTCCAATGCCTCCAAAGCTTTACCGTATTCACCCATTGCCATATACACTTTACCTAACATGAAATAACCGGCGGCACGATACACCCGCTGACGATGTTGAGTCTGTAACGGTAAATCGGGACAAGCTTCTTCCAGTTCTTTGGTAACAAAATCATACACGTCTTTTACCGTTCCCCGGGAGAAAGAGGTCTCCCCTGAATTAGCCTTTGTCACGACAGGCACACCGGGATCAGTTGCTGCCGTCGCTTCTTGATAAGGTTTACAGAAGAATTGGGTCAGATAAAAATGCATGAATGCACGTCCCACCCTGGCCTCGGCCAAAAGCTCCTTTTTCTTTTGGGTTGTTCCGTCCTCGGCATCCATCACACCGTTGGCGATAACATTGTATAAATAAATCTGCTGATAGGCTGCACTCCACTCGGCACTGTAATCTTCTTCCAAGAATATATCCGGATCATACGTGTATGCCGCCCGGGCCGAACGTCCCATATTAGTGTATGAAGCCTCATCCGTGATCAATTCGTCCGTCATGTAAATAAAATATATCTCGGACTGCTGTGCGGTAATAGAACCGTTTTCATTTACTTTTGAAAAGATCAGGTTTGACAGGATCGTGTTGTTGAACAACCCGTCATAATGAGCAATCTTTTCCGGAATATCCTTCCCTTTAGGCTTCACATCGAGGAAATCATCGCACCCGCAAAGCAAAAGCCCCCATATCAGAAAAAATATATTGTATCTCGTTTTCATATCTTTTCGCATTATATTATTACTTAAAATTAACTGTTAATCCAATCGACCAAGAGGGTCCGAACTGGGTTGCCCGCACGCCATTTCGTAGATTCATTGCCTCCGGGTCTATACCTTGATGGTTGGCCGCCCAGTAGAATAAATTGGATACTTGAAAACGTATTTTGATATTTTCTGCCGACAGACGATCACAGATTCCACTAGGTAAAGCATAGGCCAAGGATAGATTACGCAATTTTATGTACGACGCATCCAGCACCTGTTGATCCGAGAAACGATAGAGACTTATATCCCGACGAGTAGTTGAAGTCTTCGTGTTCGCCTCGTAAGAAGGAATATCTGTAATATTTTCATCCCCGGGTTGACGCCACCGTTTGTCGAAATCCTTGTGCAAGTTCGAGGTGATACGTCCGGCATAAAATTGATTGACATCATTCCGCATTTTATGTCCCAAGTTATAAACAAACATACATGACAATTCTATCCCCTTGTAGCTAAACGTGTTTGTCAAACCTCCATACCAGGGAGCCTGCATGGTTCCCATGTAGCGCATACATTTCAAATCGGTAAGGTCCTGTGTCAGTTTCACCTTCTCCCCGTTCTCATCGTACACTTGCGGGTCTCCCATATTATCCAAACCTGCCCAGCGATAAGCAAATAAACTACCGGCGGCATATCCCTCTACATAGTTTTCATAGATAATGCTGGAAGGAGATAAGGCATTTGCAACAGATAACTCTTCAATCTTGTTTTTATTGTAAGTCAAGGTAAAATTCGTTGACCAGTTAAACACTCCACTCATATTCTGACTATTCAACGAGAATTCAAATCCCTTATTCGTCATCGTTCCCAAGTTTGCTAAGGCGTTCACCCAACCCGTAACAGGATTCAATGGCACGTTACCCAACAAATCGGTCGTTTTTTTGAAATAAGCATCCAAGCTTCCGTTCAAACGTCCTTGTAACACCGAGAAATCCACCCCAGCATTGACGGTCCGGGTTTTTTCCCAAGTCAATTTATCATTGGCAGGAGTCACGACGTTATATCCTTTACCCGGATAGGCTGCATCCTGCGTCACAATCAATACATCATACGGTCCGCCCAAACCCGGATCCGGAGAGTTACCGCCTAAACCGTAACTAAAGCGAAGAACCAAGCGATCCAACCAACTGATGCGCTGCATGAAGTTTTCTTGTCCCAGGGTCCATGCACCACCAACGGACCATACCGGTTTGTATTGAACGCTCGGATCACTCCCGAATAGATTTGACTGGTCCACACGGATACTGGCATTCAGCGTGTACTTGGAATTATAGGTATACGCCCCGTTAGCGTAGAAAGAAACAAAACGATATTCCGTCTCGCTGTCCGTGAAATGTTTCTTTGTCAATTTGTTCACGGCAGACGTTCCTTGTTTTAAAATCGGATTCTTGATCCCATTCTTTATTAACTCGCCCTCGTCATAAGAATTATACGTCATTGTCTGCGGGTCATATCCCCTAGAGAAGGTGCCATGACTATTGGTCAAGGTTCCTCGAACCTCCATTCCGGCAAGACCGGTCACGTGAGAGGCGCTCTCTTCAAAGTTCCGATCATACATTAACTGGTTACGTACAGTCCAGTCCGTGTTATACGTCGAGGTATTCGTATAATGACCTCCGGTTTCCGGCAAATAGAACGTGGGTACCCCGTTCTCTGTCGTGGCAGCTTGAGCAAATTCCACTAATTCCCGACGCACGGAGAAGGATTCTTGGTCATTAAATTGTTCGGCTTTACCTTCGCTGCGTTGGTATTGGAAACGACCGCTATAACTCAAGCCCTTCCACAATTTGATTTCAATTCCGGCATTCACCCGGGCATTCAGAAGTGTCGATTTATTGAATCCATCCCGATTATCTTCCAAAGGAATATAATCCAGACTAACTCCACTTAAATTCTCGTAATTCAAGCGATCTGGCTCGTAAAAATTCAACACGGAATGAGAAAGAGCATTTCCATTCTCGTCCTTGAACATCATATAAGGTAATATGCTATTATTCACCGAATACATCGATTTGTTTTTTTTGTCCGTCATGGCCAAATTGACCGTCAAATCAATTTTCAACCAATCGGTGAAATTAAAATCCTGCTTCAAGTTTAGCATGTATTTATTTGTCCGCACTTTATCGTTGGTCTGATCATTACCGAAACCCAAGGATCCGTAATAACGATGTACCCCGCTTCCCCCCATGAAGGAAAGGCTATGATTGGTGAAAAAAGCCGGTTGCATGAACAAATCTTCAATTTGCGAACGATTATTCAAAGAGGCCAGTCTCGCAAGTTCCTCATCCCTTTCGGCTTCGGTATACTCCTTATTGACAGCCTTGTACATCGGGAGTTCGTGAGGATACACGATCGGGAGGAATCCGCTAATACCATTGTTGGTTGTCGTTACCGCATTCCAAGTATAAAATTCCGGATCAAATATTTCTGTCGCACTTTTGATTAACGTGCCGCTTGACATATACTGCATATAACCAAAATCAGGCATTCCTTTATAAGTAAAGGAGCCGTCATAACTGATCTTAATCTTCCGATCGGTATCTTTACCTTTTTTCGTCGTGATCACGACAACACCGTTAGCCGCCCGGGCTCCCCAGATAGATGCTGCCGTTGCATCTTTCAAAAACGTGATGTTTTCAATGTCATTGCTATTTACCATGTTCTCGAAATTTTCGGAACTCATGGCCACCCCGTCAACCACGAACAACGGGCTCCGGTTGGATGAAATGGAAGTTAATCCCCGGATCAAGTATTTATCCTGTCCGTCGGCATAGTTGATATTCAAACCGGAAGTCAATCCCTCCATACTTTCCAACACGCTACCGGTCAATCCAACACGCTCTTTAATCTCGCTACCGGAAACAATACCGAAAGAACCGGCATTTCTCTCTTTTGATAGGGTTTGATATCCAGTCACGACCACTTCCTCCATCTGCTCCACGTCTTCTTCCATCACGATGTTCAGTTTTTTACCGGGAGCGTATTTCACCTCTTGTTTTTTCATACCCACGAAAGAGAAGACAAAAGTGACCGTGTCACTTGGAATCTTAATCATAAAATTTCCGTCGATGTCGGTTACCACCCCGTTGTGAGTTCCTTTAATCAACACCGTTACACCCGGAAGTGGCTCTCCTTTTTTATCCTTTACCGTTCCGGAAGCCTGTTTTGTTTCCGGCTTTTTCACCTGACCGCTCTTCGCGAGGATATAAATCACATCCTGTTCGAAGAAATAACGCAACGAGGTGTTGTCAAAAACCTGATCCAACACTTCCCGCACCGTTTTCTTGTCCGCCTTCACGTCAAAAGCTGTCAGATTTTTCACGTGTTCTTCATTATAAATGAAGCGTAACCCAGTCTGTTTCCATATTTCCTGACACAACGTGTTCACGTCACATTGATGCAAATTGAGGGAAACAACTTGCTCCTGCGAGTAACCATTCGCCATGGCCCCGGAAACGAAAAAGAAACAAAAAATCATCAACAGTCTCATAATTTTAAAAGTCTTTGATTTTTTCACGCTGAAAACAGCGCTTTTCCAATTAGATTTCATAACTTTGTTATTAAAGATTATACATTCTGAATAGGTATCCGCTTGCCAATGGACCTATTCATTGATCTTTCAAAAGGTGGAGATGGGGGAAACATCTTCACTTTTTTTATTTACTACTTACTATTACTTTATTTCCTTGTACTTTAAAACGTGCATCTGATATTTTTTCAAAAGAAACAAACAATTCCCGTACGTCCTTGTAACGTTTCAAGTTTCCGGACAATCGTACGTCCTGTAACCCGGCATCTTGGTAAAGTACTTCCAACCCGTACCACCGACTCAATTTATCCATGATCGAGTTCAGAGATTCATTCCGGAAAATGAAATCCCCGTTTTTCCACGACACATAAGCCAATACATCCACATCCTCCACCGTGATTTTACCCGACACTTGATCAAACACGCCTTTCTGGTTAGGTTTCAACAACACCTCTTTTCCTCCTTGATTCATACCCACACTTCCTGTCACCAAAACGGTTTCGATCTTGTTGTAGGTGTTCACGTTAAATTCCGTTCCGTACACTTTGACAGACATATCATCAACCTGTACCAAGAAAGGCTTTTCCTTATTCTTGGAAACTTCAAAATAAGCTTCTCCTTTCAAATAAACGACCCGCTCTTTTCCATTGAATTGTACCGGATAACGTAACTCGGTCTCGGCATTCAGCCACACACGGGTTCCATCGGACAAGGTTAGATTAAATTCTCCTCCTCTCGGAATAACCAAACGGTTCATTACTCTTGCCGTATCCTTGGTTATTCCTCCTTTACCCTCGGCTGACTGGTAGGAGATTCGACCCGTCTCACTCACCACAACAGAAGTTCCATCCTTTTCTTCCAATTGCCGGGAAACATTACCCATCGCCACTTCCTCTCCCGAAGACAACACTAATATGGCCTGTGATTTTCCCGGTTGAATGGTTACCTTTTTTGCCACCTGTACCGGTTTTTCCTCTATCTCTCCCGAATTCCATAATAGCATTCCACCCACACTCAGTAATATCACCACGGCTGCGGCCACGCCATACCAAACTTGAAGAGAGGAGCGCCTTCTCAATTTTTTCCGCAAGACATTGAAATCCGATTTTACCTCCCGGGCATATACGCCCCATTGAAATTCCAGATGTACCCGTTGAAATTCCCGGAAATATTCCTTGTTACGTTCACTCTCTTCGAGCCATGCCTTAACTTCCTCCCGCCCGACATCATCCAACTCATCAAGAAGATACGCCAGTAATTTTTCATCTATTTCGTTTTGCTCTATCATAGTTATAATCCATTTTACAACTATAATACAGCTCAACAACAAAAATCATTGCTCTGAAATCAAACTTTTTTCAAGAAAAAATAAATAGATTGCCAACTCATCCTTATTATCAGCCTGTTGACGGAGTTTTTTTAATGCCCTTACCAAAATACTATTTACCGTGGCAACAGATATTCCCAACTTATCTGCCACATCCTTATATTTCATCCCTTCCAAATATATCTTACGGATCACGTCCTGCGCCCGGGGAGTCAATTTTTCCAGTTCTTCCTCTACACGTCGAAAAACTTCATCCTCAAAGTTATCATACTCATTCCAAGGACTATCGTAGTAAGCCACATCACAAGCCCGGCGCAGAGGATCAATTTTATCTAACTGGTTTAATGCCAGATTACGAATAGAGGTGAACAAGTAAGATTTCAACGTTTCCGGAAGTAATGCGGAATAAGGTTTTTCCCAAAGTTTCACGAAAAAGTCCTGCACAATATCTTCGGCTCGCTGGGTATCATGTAAAAAAGTCGTGGCCCAAACCACCAACGGCTTGTAGTATTCACGAAACAGAAGTTCCATTCCGCCAATCTTCCGCACTTTTAATAACGAGCAAATCTCTTGATCTATCGGACGCATAACTTTTCCACACTTGAACTATACAAATATAGGAGATTTAATTTCCGGAACAAAAGATAATATGAAGTTCTTGTTTCCGTATACAACGAATTAATGCCGCAAAAGTTGCTGAATGAACATCTGTAATAATCTCGGTTCCAGTAACACGGGAAAAATCAAGCCGAACACCGCTCCATAGAAGTGGGCGTTATGATTGATGTTATCACCATCCCGTTTTGCCATGTACTGGCAATAAAGCAAGTAGATGAAACCAAACACAATACCGGGAATCGGAACGATCGCGAAGAAGTAGATCTTATCCCAAGGATGCAAAAATATCGCCGTGAACAAAACAGACGAAACTGCACCGGATGCCCCAATGGAAGAATAGTATTGATTGTTCCGGTATTTCCACACATCATATACCGAGGCTGCCACCATTCCCCCGAAATACAGGATCAAGAAACTGGAACTACCGAATCCCCACGCGACAAACTGGTTCTCCACGTATAACCCGAAAGAGAGAAAGGTAAACATATTCACAATCAAGTGCGTCCAGTCGGCATGGACAAAACCATGAGAAATAATCCGGTACCACTCTCTGGAATGTACCATCCGGTAGGGGTTACACGACAATTTATTGAACAGGGAATAATTATTAAAACAAGCAATTGACACGACAACCGTGACAATAAGTATAACATAAGTCATCATAATCTACTCTAAAAAATAATGTTATTAAATATCCGCCCGGTCCTTCCGTATCTCATCTTGTTTGATGAACGTACTCCGACTCGCGTAAGTTTTGTCATCTCCATGAATATACAGAAGGGTCCCACCTTTAATCGTATCTATAATTTTTTTGCTCACGGCTAACGGCAATGCCGGACATCCCAAGCTACGCCCCAATCGACCACATGACCGAATGGTTGACGGGTCTGCATAAGTCGCCCCGTGTATCACGATCGCCCGCTCTTTCGCCTTGTCATTAATTCCCCGTTCCAAACCGTCCAACACCAAAGAATACCCATTCTTCCCGTAATACGTGTTTTCCGTTTTGTAAAAACCCAACGAGCTCTTGAAAGAGCCTTCCCGGTTGGAAAATGACGTGGCGTATTTCTCCCCGCTATTCCGACCGTGAGCCACGTAAGAAATAAACAGGACCTTTTTCAGTTTCAGATCAATCACGAACAAGCGTTTTTCCGTGGAAGGTTTCGTGAAATCAATCACCGTAAGGATGTCCTTGTCGTGACCACCCATCCGGTTGTACCCCGCAATAGCCCGCTCGAACACCGCGTAATCAATCGTTCCGGCTAACGCCATCTCGTGATAAAGCGCTCGGCTATTCGGTACAGACGACCTCTCTGCCGCTATCCCCGATAGCGATCCCCAACAAATTCCCCCGATAATCAAGATAAGCGATAACGCACGCATAAAGTTATTTTTTCATCAATCAAACACAATTACCAACGTCTTTTCCACCTCCGCCCAATCGTACATGAACTTGGCATGTGATGTCGCATTCCTCACGCACATATGAGACCGGGGTGTCGTTCCGAGCGTCCAGCTATATTCAATCAACTTGTTATCGGGATAATTGACCGGGACCCCATGTAAATAGGCTCCCCCGGTAAACCGACTGGCATAAGGAGCGAAACCTCCTTCCTCGTCTGACCCATCCTTCAAGAAAAGCATCTCCGACAATTTCCGCTGTATAAAATAAATTCCCGGCGGTGTCGGTTGCTGGTAAGGCGGTCGGTTAGCCCCCGTCGTTATCGGATTCATACTTCTCACCAACCAAGTCGCTCCTTCTTGCTCCAAAGTTGCAATATTCTGATTCGTTCGGTCAACAAATATAACTTTTTTAATCGAAAGAGGCCCTATCAGTTTCATGTATTTTTTAGGAACATGCCATATTCCGCCAAATGTTGCCGGGATAACCTGAAAGTAATCGGCACTATCACTGATCACGGAAACATAAGCCCCATCCCGTCCGTAACGCTCCGGTACACGGACATCATCCAAGCGGTAGAGAGGAATTCCCTGGTAACGATTCACCCCGAAAGTATCTTGAATCTGTTTGTATTTATTGGTCACGTACTTTCTCGTGAGAGGTGGCACCCCGTTCGCATTCTTGTAATTCCGCAACATCCCGTACCCGTCATTCCTTTCCTGAAAAGCCTCCAGCGAATCCAAGAACACCGAAATTTTATCCCATTGAAAACGCCTCTCCAGTTTCCCGTATTTATAGGTATCCTGTAACGTATGTTTGTCATATAGCAATTTTTTCTCGATTTTCACGGCAAAACTATTCCAGCCCCACCCCATCAAAAAGAGAATTGTAATATAGTGTCTTAATATCATCATTTTTCATTACCTTTTTAAAAAAGATACGCTGGCAAAGAAAAATGGTTTACATCTGGTATTCAAAATTCATGGTTCCCGAACAAAAATAACAGCGCCCGGCAAGAATTTGCCGGGCGCTGTCACGTTTTTATAATTGAAATGTTGAAAGCAACTTATGCAGGAATCAACCCGGTAATCAGGATCAATACCAACAATCCCAAGATGGCGTACAACTCCGGGAACACGGCCAATACCATCGTGGTTCCGAACACGTTGTAACCACTACCGATTGCCACGATACCGTTAGCACATACCTGAGCTTGACGGATAGCAGAGAAGAAAGCCACTAAACCAAGTCCCAATCCGGCACCGAAGATAGCTGAAGCAGGCCCCCAACCCATATCCACGTTCGTCAAGAAACTACTTAACAGGAAATATCCCACGAAACCATACAATCCCTGAGAGGAAGGCAGCGCAGACAAACCAATATACTGACCCGATGCGGTCGGGTTTTTCTTCAAAGCACCTACCGCGGCATTACCGCAAATAGTAACTCCATACGCACTACCGATTCCTGATAATGCTACCATCAATGCAACACCTAGATAAGCTAATAAAATTGGTTCCATAATTCTAATCTATTTAATTGTTATTTTTATAATCTTTATTTTTAATCATTTACTTTTTTTCTGAACGGGGCATATTGTTTACCCCCACCTTCAAATCCGGCATTCTTGTAGAATTCCACGAAGGTCAAACGCATCGGGTGTACAAACGAACTAATCATACACAACCCGAAGTTAATCGAGTGACCAACAAGCAGGATCAAGAACACGGCAATGAATTTCACGATAAACGGTAGTCCATCCGTAAGCTGGAAAGCCAGCGTGTTAAACACACCTCCCAAGATACTTCCCGTTAACCCGATCGCGAACAACCGGATATATGAAAGCGTGTCTCCCAGCAATCCCGTAGCCATATTGTACGTTCCCCACAATCCGGACCCGAAATTAGAGAAAATCCCTTTTCCCGGAGAATTGTAGAAATAAATCGTCAACGCAGAAAGCCCTAACAGAGCGTAAAGCACGTATTTCAAACCTTCCGGAATCACGACTTTTAGCATCGGTAACCCGATCAACACGCCCAACAGGATAATGGCAACGACCCAGCCTAACGTCGATACCGCGTATTTAAATCCGAACTGCTTCGTTAACCTTGCGGCATTCAAGCACATTCCGTAAAGAATCTGGATAATACCCACGGCAACCGCGATAATCATCATCGGGTTATATCCTCCCAGATACTTCCCGTAGTTCGCCTCCGTTAGGAAGAGTGACTTCACGCCAGCCAGCCAAGGCCATTCCACGGAATCCAAAGCGATACCAAAGAATGAACCCGTCAGTAAGCCGACAATAACCGTCATGATTCCCAAATATTGCCCCAGCACAAGGTAACCCTTCACCGAAGGCGAGGCTTTCCGGCCAATAATGAAACAAGCCAGCCAGATGATCAACCCGTAGCCACCATCACCCATACACATTCCGAAGAACAGCATGAAAAACGGGGCCAAGAAAGGCGTCAAATCCAACTCTCGATATTGCGGCAGGGCAAACATCTCCGTTACCGGTTCAAACAACTTGGAATAAGCATTGTTTTTCAACTGCACGGGAACATCATCCTCCGGAGTAGGCCGGGTGAATTCGAAGTACACATCTTTTGTTTCCAAAAAACTTCTCATTTCAGCCTCTCTCTCCACCGGAATCCATCCTTCCAAAGCAATGACTTTCTCGTCGATCAGATGTTGAGCGGCATCCTCCACTTTAATCTTGTCTGCCACCTCCGTAATCTTCAAACGATACTTTTTCAGCCGTTCAATCGCATCCTGAGAAACAGCATCCAACTCTTTCCCGATGTTCACGGATTCCTCTCGCAAAGCCGTAATTTGCTTTGCCAGCTCTTCTGCCGTAGCTTGAGGGAAAAGATAAGGATCAGCCTCCAAGTTCACGCTTGTCCCGGCAGGAGTAACGGTAACAAAATATTTTTGTCCCATCATCTCGCTGATTATAACAGCGTCATACATCTCTTCCCATTCCGGCTGATACTTCTGTTCCGGCACGGAAAAGAAATGAAATTCCCAACCGGCAGTCTCCAGTTTTTGGATCATCTCCCGGGAAAATCTTCCCCAAGGACGATAAGCCGCATGGTCCTTCTCCAAACCTGCCAATTGTTGCTCGATCTGATCCTGCCGACTATACAAACCTTCCAGATAATCCAGCAAATGCTCGTCGTCCACCTTCACTTTTTCCACCTGCTCCACGTCATTCCGACTCTGCATGTGCGTGATCATTTCCCCGGTTCGTCTGATCAACATCAATTTCGCCTGTAGATCCGTATCTTCTGCCGTACGTTCCGTATTCTCATGAATATGAACCATTCCCTTTTCCCGGAGTTCTCCAAGAAATGTTTGATATTCCTTGTAAAATATCAATAGGGACAATTTCATCATAGGTACTATCATAGGCTATTCCTCCATCAATTTACGGGTTTTCACGATCTTCTGTGACGACTTAGAAAGGTTTTCCTCGTCCTCCAAGAACCGCTTGATCTTGCGAATCGCCTCCTGGAATCCCGGAATCTGCACTTTTTCGTACAAATTCACCTTCTGTGTCGTTTTCTTTCTCGCCCTATCCAACAGCTCCATTTTCCGGGTGAAAAATTCCCTCTCCAAAGCGATACTTACTACCTCTTTGATGTATTCCACACCATCGAGTAGCCACCCGGGTTGATTAAACAAGCTGAAATCCTTCACCTCGTAATCCACCCCGTCGAGAACAGGCGTCTTTACCCCGGCAATCTTTTTCACCGACATCCTGACATCCTTCACGACAAGTATGTCTTCCTTATACTCGTCATAAAGTTGCAGCATATCGTTCAATGAATTCAGCGTTTCTTCCAACTTCACATTAAACTCATCCGCCACCTGTTTCGCCTTCTTCACCTCCGAACGCAAAGCCGACTCCTTATTTTTGATGGTAGGCAATGCCCTCACTCGCATCTTCAACTGCTTATCCAGCCCTTGAAGCGATGTCTTATTATATTGAAACTTTATCACCTTACCAATGTTTTAATTTTAAATTTTAAATTTTAGATTTTAAATTTCAGATTTCTTTGATTTCAAATTTTTACTCATGGTATTTATAGAAGCTACAATCATCGCTAGAATTTCTTTCGCCTCCCTTTTCAAAGGAGTAACAATCTCCATTTTAGCCAACCCCGACTCCTCAATAATTTCCAACCAATAAATCGTTTCATCACATTCCTCCTCCACGATCTTCATTTTATTGATAAAATCTTTATCTGATTTAGCCCTACAAACCGCCCGATAATTAGCACCGACAGACAAAGCACACCGAAGAATCTGGTTAATAATTACCCGTGAGGTATAATTCTGTGGAAGTACCTCCACAAAACGAATCACGTGTAATCCTAATCTCTTCGTTTTATCTTGAAATTCAGTACTATTCATCTCTCAATTTAAAATTTAAAATCTAAAATTTAAAATCCGGGAAATTCTCACTCGGAGAATTTGCCAAACTCTTCCACGATTTCCTGCTTAATACCCAATTCCGCTTTGTTAAAGTATTTGCGGAAAAGATCCCAAGCGGTATCCAACATCTGGTCGGTACTGATGTTTACATCGATAGCAAGCAAGCTGTTGGAATAGTCCTTGGCGAAATCCAGGGTACGGCGGTCGTAGTCCGTCAGATCGAAACCGTTCTCCATCTTGGTCCGGGCGTTAGCAGCATCGGCATACAGACGGATGGCGGCATTCATCACTTGCGGGTGATCCTTACGGGTTTTCTTACCGATCACGAGCTGTTTCAAACGAGACAAACTTCGGAACGGGTCAACGATAACCTTACCGATCTCCGTGTCTTTACGCAGGAACAACTGTCCCTCCGTGATGTACCCGGTGTTATCCGGGATAGCATGGGTAATATCACCGCCGGACAACGTGGTCACAGCAATAATCGTGATAGAACCTCCGGCAGGGAACTGCACGGCCTTCTCGTAAATCTTCGCCAAATCGGAATACAATGAACCCGGCATGGAGTCCTTCGACGGGATCTGATCCATACGGTTAGACACGATACTCAGTGCATCGGCGTACAACGTCATATCCGTCAACAACACCAACACTTTCTCGTTCTTATCCACCGCGAAATACTCGGCAGCCGTCAATGCCATATCCGGTACCAACAAACGCTCAACAGGCGGAGCCTCTGTGGTATTCACGAAACTAACGATACGATCCAACACCCCGGCATTATCAAACAAATTTTTGAAATACAGGTAGTCATCGTTTGTCAATCCCATACCACCCAAGATGATTCGATCGGTCTTTGCTCTCAGCGCCACGTTCGCCATCACTTGGTTGTAAGGCTGATCCGGGTCGGCAAAGAACGGGATCTTCTGACCGGACACCAACGTGTTGTTCAAGTCGATACCCGCGATACCGGTAGCAATCAATTCCGACGGTTGTTTACGACGCACCGGGTTCACCGACGGTCCCCCAATCTCTCTTTCTTCCCCGTCAACTGCAGGTCCCCCGTCAATCGGGTCGCCAAAGGCATTGAAGAAACGCCCGCATAAATCGTCTCCCACTCTCAGAGTAGGCGCTTTTCCCAAGAATGTCACTTCTGCATTCGTCGGAATCCCTTCTGTCCCAGAGAACACCTGAAGGGTTATATCATTTCCCCAAATCTTCACGACCTGCGCCAACCGTCCGTCTACAATAGCCAGCTCGTCATTCCCGACGCCCTGGGCATTCAACGTACACGTTGCTTTCGTGATCTGGGTGATCTTTGTATAAACTTTTTGAAAAGCAGTCGTCATATAATTTATTTTTTGATTCTGTGATTTTCGATTCCATGATTGTGTGATTTCTTCTCAATATAAAGTCAAATCACTTAATCATTATATCACCTAATCACTAAATTTATTTCTTTTTTCTTTCGTTAATGATCTCGTTCACTTCTGCCTCATACTTTTTGAACGCTTCCGATTGATATTCGGAATAGTTCATCTGTTTGAAACCATTAATGATACGTTTGAAATAGGGGTTAATCTCTTCGAACGTGTCAAAATTAAATTCGGAACGAACCACACCCAGTACCATGTTCAGCATATACTTCTGACGCTCCATCGCGGTAGAACCGTCAATGTTGTCAAAAGCATCCTGTTGCAGAATCACGAAGTCAATCAACTCGGACTTCCAGTATACCACGTGATATTCCAAAGGTACACCATCATCGCCCAAAATATCAATCTGCTCTGCCGTCTCCCGACCGCGAACCAACATATTACGAGCCTCGTTCACATCAGCAATCCACGTATCGGAAATATTCTTCTTGGCGAACTCGATAAATTCCGGATATTCCAAGTATTTTGAATAAGATTCCAACGTATCGATTGCCGGGTAACGTTTCGCATCCGCACGTGCTTGAGACAAGGCGTAGAAACAACGTGCCACTTTCTTCGTGGACTCCGTCACCGGCTCTTTCAAGTTACCACCGGCAGGAGATACCGTACCGATAAAAGTAACGGAACCTGTCTTACCATTATTCAAGTACACCATTCCCGCACGAGCGTAGAAGTTTGAAATGATAGCCGACAAGTCCATCGGGAACGCATCCTGTCCCGGTAACTCCTCCATACGGTTGGACATCTCACGCAAAGCCTGCGCCCAACGAGAAGTCGAGTCGGCCAGCAACAACACCTTCATTCCCATGGAACGATAGTATTCCCCGATCGTCATAGCCGTGTACACGGAAGCCTCACGGGCAGCCACGGGCATATTGGACGTATTAGCAATAATCGTGGTTCTCTCGTACAATTTACGACCGGAACGAGGGTCTTCCAATTCCGGGAACTCGGTAAAGATCTCCACCACCTCGTTCGCACGCTCACCACAGGCAGCCATGATAATAATATCAGCATCGGCAAACCGGGACAACGCGTGTTGTAACACGGTCTTTCCCGTACCGAACGGCCCCGGAATAAAACCGGTTCCCCCTTCCAAAATCGGATTCATCGTGTCGATAACACGTACTCCGGTCTCCATTTGACGGGAAGGACGAGGTTTATCCACGTAATTACGGATAGCCACCTTTACCGGCCATTTCTGGATCATCGTAACAGGAATCTCTTTTCCGGCCTCATCTTTCAGTACGGCAATCGTATCTTTTATCGTGTATTCCCCGGCAGTGGCAATTGATGCGATGGTATACTCCCCTTTCAACTTGAAAGGTACCATAATCTTATGATCCAGCCAGTTCTCCTTCACGTTACCCAACCAATCGGCACCGGTCACCTTATCACCGACCTTGGCCAACGGGGTAAAACTCCATTTTTTATCTTCTTCCAACGGGTTCGTATACTCTCCTCGTTTCAAGAATACACCCGTCATCTTATCCAGGTCATTTTGAAGACCGTCAAAATTCTTTGACAGCAAACCGGGACCCAATGTAACTTCCAACATATGGTTTTCGAACTCCACGAGGGAACCGGGTTTCAATCCCCGGGTACTTTCAAAAACCTGTACATAAGCAATATCCCCGACAACCTTGATCACCTCGGCCATCAACCGCTCGTTTCCAAGCTGGATAAAGCAAATCTCATTCTGAGATACCGGTCCTTCGGTACGCACAAGTACAAGGTTGGAAATAATACTATGAACTTTTCCTTGTGTCTTATTCATGTCTCAATTTTAATTTTTAAATTCTTCCGCAAACTCGAAACTCTTTCTGAACTTATCCACGACTTCCATGAAGACTTTTCGTCCCGATTCGGAACTCATCTTGCTCCATCTTTCAACGACCATCAGCTCAAGCATGAAACTCAAAACTTTCTCCATGGAGAAATACTCGTAAACCACAGCCTCTTCGATATAATCCCAAAGAAGTAAATCCAGCCCTCTCTCCCGTTCGACAAGGTTTGTATTTCCCATCAGAGAAATCACCTTTTCCGCGTACGGGAATTCCATCCCCAAACCGAAATCTTTCGAGTTTGAAGTTCTCAGCGCCTTAGAAAACACGTTATCACCAATAATCTCCGGGGCAACCTCTTTCCCGTACTTCCGACAAGTCAAGGCAGTCTCCAAATTCTTCACGTTCATCACGAACTCCGCGTAATTCCGGACAAACTTACTGCCACTTTTCATCAAGTGATCGTAATACATCCAACTCAACACATTCTCCGGAGAAACATCATATTTCAAATGTTCCCCTTTAAAATCCGCAATAAATCGATTAAGATAAACAGGTAAAGAATTTTTCGGTTCGGTGATTTCGTCTTCCAGACATTGTAATGGATATACTGTTTCAAGATTGGTATCGGGAGCCATTTTATTTAGCAACCGCAGAACTTGTTTATTATCGGCAGGCAGAAAAAACAACTCCATCAACTTCACATCCTCCTTCTTCAGAGCCTCCCGGGCCAACTCCCGAAACCCGTTCACGGACAACGCTAGTTTCCGATCATCCAGAAAGACCTCCGGTAGTCCTGCAATAAAACAGTAGTAATTATTTTTTAATATCATATTATTCATTCTGTGATTCCGTGATTTAATGATTCAACGATTTTGTGATTCAATCACTTAATCTATAATCACCCAATCACTCAATCCTTAAATAACAGTTTTTTCGTGAAACCTTTCATGTACTGATTAAAAAAGGCTTCAAATAGTTTCTCGGAGAAAGCAATCTGGAAACCACCATCTTTAGGCTGGATCACAAACCCTTCTTCTAAATTACCCACCTTTACATCAATACCTTTATCCAACAGATCCTTGTACTTGGCCGCAACAAACGATTCGAACTTCGCCTTTTCATCCTCGGAAAGAAGAATTTCCATGTTCAGGTTTCCACCGGCAACATCCCACTTCTTCACGATCGTCATAAGCAACTCCTGAATAAAAGCTTTTTCCTCGAACCCGATCTTGGCTACATCCCCGGCTACATCCCCGGCAACCAGATTCGTGATTGCCTGTTTTAAAGCCGTGATAGCTTGGCGCGCACTTAATGTCATTTCAGACTCGGCCTTCTTTTTCAAGTTAGAAACCTCTGTCTCCGCATCAGCATTCATCTGTGCTGCTTTCGCTTTCGCATCGGCAATAATCTTTTCGGCCTCTTGCTTTGCCTGGTTGATGATATTCTCCGCCTCCTGGCGAGCCTTATCTACCCCCTCGTTGTAAAGCTTTTGGGTCAAAATATCTAATTTATTCTCCATACTAAAAACGTATTATATATTAATTTTATCTTACAAACTTTCATTAAAACTAAGTGTCAATAAATGTGCCAGTAATCCAGAAAAACGGCGTCAAGATATTAAAAAACATTGACAATAACAAATAAAAATTATACAATAGGACACTTGAAAATATCCCTGTAACAGATACGAATTCCACCACAAAGAGTTTGCGAGAACGACAACAAAGAGGGCGTCTAACAAATCGTAGACGCCCTCTGCTTTCCTCATTTTCGTTCGTTATCAGTAAATCTTTATTTCTTTAATTCTGCCTCCAACAAGCGTTTTAAAGCCTCATCAGAAGGCCGGGGAGCTTTTATTGCCACGATCTTCCCATCCCGGTCAAACACCATGAATCGAGGTATTCCGGTAATTTTATAGGCCTTTGCTATATGACTCCAACCACTTGCAAACAATTGCACCCCGGGAAGTTGCTCTTCGGCAATAAACTTTTTCCACTTTTCCCGGTCCTTCGCCTCATCCAATGAAACTCCGATAAACACGACATCCGTCCCCTTCATCTCCTCTTCCAGTTTTTTAAGGTGAGGCAACTCCTTCCGACAAGGGGCGCACCAAGTTGCCCACACGTCAACCACCACAACCTTTCCCTTAAAATCAGACAAGGAAACCATTTTACCGTCTTTATCAGGATAGGTAAAATCCGCCCCCTTCACCCCTTCTTCCGCCTTGTATAAACTTGCCGCAACCTCATCGAAACGAGCCATTTGTTCCGTTGTTAGGAATTTACCCCATTTCTCTTTTTGAGCCATACAATCCGCATAAGAAGAAATCCTTTTCGAATGTGCCAACAACATCTCACCCTTTAATCGATAATCAGGAATATACTTTTCAAAATACTCAAACATATAAGGCTCACTATTAGCCATTACCTGTTCTAAAGTATAGAGTTCCAACAACGCCATCCCAAAAGGAAGTTCCATCAACATATCATCTGCTAATTTCTCCGTTGCATAAATATGTTTGAAAAACTCCGGGTACTCGCTCTTCTCCGGGAATTTCTTTCTCGGCGTGTACATGAAACTCAAGGCTATATAATCAACATCATAATCTATATAGCGTTTCATCCACGTATCAAATGATTTATCTCCACTCTTCAGGTTATCCCGGAACACACGTGCTTTCTTCAAAAACTCCTCGAACATCGGAAAGAAGACGGTGTAATCCACAGACATGTACTTTATTTGAGTGGCAATTCGTTTGGTCTGTCCCGATAATGCCAACCATTCATACAAAATTTTATTCTCCCGGGAACACTTTTTCCCGGTTAGATAAACCGTATCTTGATCCAGATAGAGCGAGAGCCGCTCCCCTCCTTTCAGATAAATCGGGTACTCCATAAACTTCCCGTCCCCGACCACATATATCCCGGAATAAGTCGGGACGCAGCCAAATCCAAAATAGTCATCATTCAAACACATTCCCTCTGCCAACCGCCATGTTTTCCCGTCTTTCACACTTTTCAACACGATGCTCTTCAACGCATCCTTGGAAGTGTAACAATCTACCATAGCTTTTTTTCCACCTTGGGCATTACAAAGCATATTACTCCCTGCAACCACCCCTGCTAACAACACCAGTATCTTTATATATTTCATCATACGATCCATTTACTGCCAATAACTTATACTTTTCACCATCTCATTTGTCGGAATAATTTCCACCACTTCCATACGACGACTTTCCGACTGGTCGGGCCGCAACACATAAACTTTCCCTTTCGTTTCAGCACTATAAGTAGCTACAATAACATCTTTGTTATACTTTCCATCTGTAACAACAGCCATAGCCGTAATCTCATCCATCACAACTTTTTCTCCCTCGAACATCAAATCATTCAATTTCACGCAAGCATCAATCCCGCCTCCTTCCCTGTAATTATACAAGGTACTACCGATAGCAAAATAAATAAACCCATTTCCCCTATCAAGCACGATATGCTCGGCCTCTTCCAACATATTCGCATTATTCTGCAACTCCTGCGTGAAGTTTGTTTCCTGTTTAAACACGGCTCCCGGAGGATACGAAGAGAAATCAAGTGATGACACATACACGTACCGACGATACAAACCATCCGGGTCTTTGGTAATCACGATCACACTACCATCAGCGATCCCCTGCATATAGATCAGGTCACTTCCCTCTAAAGCATCCGCTCCGGACAAACGAGTGGACTCGGATTTGGCATACATGGGACTCCACGTACTATAAGAAAGGAAATACTTCCCTGTCTCATTATAAAGCAATATACAATCTCCACTCACTCCCAGAATCGTTGATGCTTTAAATTTCTGCCCGCCATTATAAGCACAATCCGAATAAAAAGCTCCCGTCGGGTCAAACCAATGCACTTCACCCTCGTCCGTCACGAAAAACTCTTTTAAATCATTCTGCTTATAAGCATACATTTTCTTAAACGTATAACTGATCGGTTTTGCCTCCACCATCATGTACGTCGCCATATTCGTTTCCAGCCACACCATATCGGGAATGGTCAGCCACCCTGTCGCCTCTCCCGTGGCAACCCAGATCTGTTTTATGTTCATGCGATCCCACGATATATACGAGACGGCATTAGCCCCTCCTTTCCGATAAGGAAAACCGGACCGTTGTAACATTCCCGTCTCACGTATTTTACCTCCCTGCGCATCATCCCCGTACAATTCCAATTCGACTTCACCTGTTGCATCTTCCGTCAAAAAAAGAAAACCATTCTTATAAGCCCCGATCACCTTCAACCCGAACTGATTCAGCCAAGCCACACCGCTCGCCTTTTCAGTAATTGAAAACGTCACCCTGTACTTATCCGAAATCGGCAGATAAATTGTATCCTCTAAATAGGAACGATTTCCCAAGGTATCCCGTTTTCCGGTAACCTCATTATACGTGTACCACACGTAATCATAGTCATCAACATTCACTCCTGTTGTGTCGTTTTCTCCATGCGTGACAATCTTCGCAATTTCCGGTTTCAACGTCAACACCTTTCCCCTTGTCACCACCGTGTCTTTCAATTCCTCTCTTAATATGACACTCTGGATATAATCGTAATCATAATTTCCCTTATCATCGTAGCAAGACGACAATAACCCGATCATTACCCAACTTAACGCCAAGTATATATATTTATTCATAACCAATCATTTTTATCTATTAAAATCACGTCCATTATTCATCTTTAGGCCATGCATCCGGGAAAGAACTCGGAATAACCACGTCGGGAAAAGTCATATATCCCCGGGTAGACTGGGGATCCGGATCTTTCAATGCGCTCTCGGGACCACCCGCTATTTTACTATTCAAATAATTTGTGATAAAAAGCGGCAACTGGTAATAGTATTGGGAAGGAAAACTAGTCGCATTCCAAACTTCCGGATCCATATTTCCCAACTCGTTGACTAATTTATATTTTGCCTCCGAAAAATACCCGAAAGCCCAATCATACCAATTTTTCGGCTGTGTCAACTTACTCGTAAATATCAATGTTTTCAACGTCATATCCAACGTATCTTCATCCTGCACTTTCAAGGACAGTGCTTGAGTAAAGTATTCGTTCGGGACAATTCGTAGAACCAACTTATTTTTTGCCGTACCATGACGGAATATTCGCACGGGAATTGCTGCCTCCGCCTTATTAGCCGGTAAAGTATACTCCTCTTCAAGAGGTGCATAATCAACTCCCTCTTCCCCTGTCGCCTCTTCGAGTTTTACACGGAACGGACGATCATAATCCTGTACCTCTCCGTATAGCCGGACTGCCATATTCACCACCGTATCGTCCACCGTCACCATTGCAAATGAAAAAGAAGTGGAATCAATATATTTCCCCAGTATACTAGGAGCAAAATAGATCCCGTCATTCCCGTGATACGTGTCGAGAGTATCCTCTGAACAATTCACCAACAACAGACTCAAACCAAAGATCAATAGTATATTTTTCATAATCCACACGTATTTATTCGTACCTATTATTTACTTCACTCTCGGGTAACGGAATCTGGTAATAATCCTTCATCTCGTATTTCGTATTTCCATCCTGTCCGTACAAGATACTGACCTGATTACGTTTCAAGTAGAAAAAATACTGACCTTCCCCGTAAAACTCTCTTTGCCATTCCTTATCCAAGATATCATTCACATCCTGTCCGTCCATATTATGATCCTGATACCCTCGGTTCAACCGACTCTTTTCGAGCCACTCCTTTTGCAACTCCTCCTCGGAAGCCGTGGCAGCCGCTATCAAATACAGTTCACTCATCCGCATCAAAGATTGTATCTGATATGTGTACGGATTTTTATCCGATTTCAGGACGGTCTGCGGATAGAAACGTACGAAAATCTTCACCTTCTCGTCCCCGGATGCTTGTTCCCAGAAACGATTACGATAATCCCGGTTATCATTGTACAACACTCCCAGATAAGAAGTCAATCCCTGGAAAATAACCTTTGATTCCAAATCCTGAGAAAACATTTCTTTATACAACCGATCCCGGTTCAGATTGTGCAGACAAAAAAGCATTTCCGGAAAATACACCCGATCTTTGACTGCATTGTCTTTGGTTATCGCCTCGAAAGTATCACCAAACTTTAACGTAGCCCCGCTTTTCGGATCTTTTCCCTCTAGCAAGGATGTCGCAATCCGATAAGCCTCTGCCCGGTATTTCTCCCCAAAATACCAACACATTCTAGCCTTCAGCCCCCAAGCCGCGTAATAATTCATTCGTACATTCCGGTAAGCCCAGAAGTCCTCATCATCCAACACGATACCATCCGTAAGAATCGGATCCTGTTGTAATAAATAAATAGCCGAATCAATATCACTTATCAACCGATTTGCCACTTCCCCGCAAGTCAGAATCGATGCAGGGACGTCCGTAGGTTTGTCATACAAAGGTATTGCCGCCCGATTTTCTGTCTCCGCACTATACACCGGGGCAAACAAACGGAATATATCAAATTGCATATATGTCCGCACCGCCAGAGCTTCCCCTATTACCAGAGCATAATCCCGTTTACTCAACACCTCCTGATGTTTGGGTACATTCTCCAGAATCTCGTTACAAGCCGTTACTAAACTCCAACCCGCACTCCAGATACTCTCGAAAAATGGCTTCACATCCTTATCGGTATATTGATAACGACTCAACTTATAATACGAATGTTCCGAATCCGATATATAATAACGTTGAGCCAAAACATCAAGTACTCCACACGACAATTCCCGGGCATACAAATCCTCGGAAGCCATCTTCAGGTACAAGCCGTTCAAGTTTTTTTGAATTCCTTGTTCGGAAGCATATACTTGATCTTCCGTCATTTTATCATAAGGTTCCACGTCCAGCCAACTATTGCAACCAGATAGCAAGAAAGCCACCAACACGCCTAATAATTTATATCTACTGACTATCATATCTTAATCATTTAAAAGGTCATACTTAACGAGAATGAAACCGTACGGGCAAAAGGATAAGCCGTCCCCCGCTCCGCCCGAATCGTGGAACATCGAAATATATCATTCATATTCGCCCGACAAGTCAGACTTGAGAGATACAACATCTTCAACCATTTCTGACCACTAAACTCATAGGCAACCGAAATACTTTCCCCGGAAATCGTATTCTCCCGTTGCACGTAACGGTCTGACATCGGGTAAGTCTCATTCGCAGCCACCTTGGAAGTAATTTTCCGGTATTGAGCATGATCCCCCACTTTTTGCCAACGATCGTATAAAGCTCGTTTATCCTGATTATACTCTGAAAAACTCGTGATATTTTCAATCCGGTTGTATAACTCCGAATTGAAATAATCAGCCCCGAGTCGATAACGGAAATAAGCACTAAAGGAAAAACCCTTATAATAGAAGTTCGATCCTACAACTCCTTCTAGTTTTGCCTCGGTATTACCCACAATCACCTCGTCGTTACTATCATAATCAAACGTGTACGACCCATCCTTCTTAATAAAAAGTTCATTCCCGGTTGCCGGATCTATTCCGTTAGATCGCACTGCCCAAATATCCGTCGGGCTACCACCATCCCGATAACGCTGCAAAGAAGTTTTCTTCAATTCATCATTAATCAAGTCCAACTTGTTACCGATCTTACTATACTCCTGTTTCTGGTGTCTTCCATTAAAGGTCAACGACCAATTAATTCGTTCGTCGGGACGATAAATCGGGGTCACTACCATGTTCACACTAAAACCGTTTGTTTTTTGTGCTCCCAGATTCGTGATGTAGGCATCCCTTCCTGTCGAAGAGGCGATCGTCGTGGTCACCAGCAAAGGATCGGTCTCCTTATAGTACACGTCCAGATTCACCTTCAAACGATTGCTCAGAACGGCTATATCTGCCCCCACGTTATAATCCATCGTCTTTTGCCATTTCAAATTGGGATTTCCAAAATCAAGCACATCTATTCCCATTCCGAACAAATTCTGCAAGGAAGTGTTATAACCATAAGTATTGTAAGAACTATAAGACGAAAAATTCTGATTTCCGGGATTTCCTACCGAGAAACGCAACTTCAACAAATCCATCCACTCCCCCATGAAAGCCTCGTTATGAATATTCCACGCAACTCCCACAGACCAACTATCCGTGAAACGTTTATTTACCCCGAACACCGAAGATCCGTCTTTACGCCAATTAAAATCCAACAAATACCGGTTATCAAAAGCATAGTTCCCGTTCAGATAAAAACTAGTACTCCGACTTACCGTTTTATAATAAGAAGGTTTACTATTGGCAGCATATTGATTCGCAAACGCCGGATTTGGAATATTGTCATCCGGGAAACCGATAGCCTTGTAAGAATCGTTCACGTAATTGGAAGAGGCAAATCGCCAACCACCCACGAAATTAACTTGATGTTTTTCGGCCAGTAACTTCCCGTAAGTAACCACCACGTCCCCCTCGTAAGTCCATTTATCGGATGTTGATTTCTGGTATAATCCCCGCTCGGTCTTTATCGTTTCATCAAAATCCGAATGGAATGGCGATTTGAAATATTCTGTCTCGTCTTTCGACTTGCTTAATCCGACACGTCCCCGGGCCATCAATCCGTCACAGGGACGATACTCGATTTGGAAATTATCCCGAAAAGCCAAACTCCGGGTACAATCCAAATAATTCAAACTGGCGTTATACAAAGGATTAGGACGTTTAACCTCAGTAATCAACCCGTCACGAATCTCGGATTCTTCCAAATATTTAGGAATACTCCCCTCGTAATCTTTCTCGTAATAAGGATTTGTTTGCACATATACCGCAAAACTCTGCGGAGCATTATTCGCCTCCCCGTAATCCAGAGTAAACTTATTATCAAATCTCAATTTACCTTTCCGATAACGTAAATCCAAGTTAAAACTAAACACATCCCGATCCGATCCCTTCATTACCCCGCTCGTCCCGTTATAATTCAGCCCGACACCGTAAAGCATCGCGTCGTCACCTCCCTCGACATAAAGATTATGCTTATGCACGAATCCGGTACGCAAAGGCTCACTCAGCCAATAGGTATCCACCCCGCTTTTTACCTTTTCCAGACGTCTGTTATACAAATTCAATAACTGGTATTCCTTATTCTGATCCCGATCCCAAGAAACAGAGTATTCCCCCGCCAACCATTCAAACTCTAACTTTTCCTTGGCATTCATCATATTATAATCGGACAAGTCAGGAATAGACACACTAAAATCCCCGTTATAACTCAGTCGTAATTGACCGGCTTGCGGACGTTTCGTCTCGATCACGACAACCCCATTGGCCGCTTTAGATCCGTAAATAGCAGTAGATGCCGCATCCTTCAGTATCGTCACGGAAGCAACTCGCTCCATGTTCAAATCGACCACTGTCTGCAGCGGGACCTCGAAACCATCCAAAATAAACAAGGGTTGATTCGGATCAACAGCATACTCTTCTTTCAAATTAACAACACTCGTTTTTCCCCGAATATCAATATCCGGCAACTTATTCGGGTCTGATCCGAATTCATTATTCGGCGTGATATGAAAAGAGGGGTCCAGTGTCTTCAAACTTTGAAGAATATTCTGGCTACCAATCATTTTCAGATCTTCTGTTTTATACGTGGAAGTAGAACCCGTATAACTTTCTGCTTTACGTTCAAAAATTCCGGTCACCACCACTTCGTCCATCTCGGTCACATCCGGAAGCAAAATCACGTTTATCTCCTTTTGTCCGGTATATTTCACCTCCTGAGATTTCATCCCGATAAACGAAAAAATCAACACGACATCCTTCATCTCGGGTAAGTTCAACGTGAAATTACCATTCGTATCCGTGGCTGTCCCCACGGAAGTTCCTTTCACCACGACCGTCACACCCGGTAAAGCCAGCTTCTTATCATCCTGTACCACTCCCCGGATCGTGATTTTCTCTTTTTTATCCTTTTCCTCCGGTTGTCGTACCTTGATCACGATAATCTCGTCCATAAACACGTAGGTCAGTTTTGAATTCGACAACACCCGATTCAGCACGTTCTCCACGGTTTCATCCTGCACGTTCACCGAAACCAATCCCAACAGTTCCGCCTGTTCCCGGTTTACCATAAAATTCAACTGGGTCTGTTCTTGAATCTTGTCTAACAGAATCTTTAACGACACGTTTTCCAATTTCAAGCTAACACGCTCCTGTTGTGCTTTCGTCGTCGCCGAAAGCCCGAAAGAAAAAACACAGACCAAAATAAGGCATAATTTCATAATACGTCCAAATTTGTGCCAACCATATCTTCCGACACGATGGCAATGTCGATTTTTTTGCATAATTTTGTAATTACTATGGTTTATAATAGCAACAGGTCCTTGTTGACGCAATACCGGTTGCATGAATTATGATCATCTGGAAGGTGCTGTCACACCTTCCTTTTTAATTTACAACAATCGTTTTTCCCGATACATCAAACTTCACCCCGGTAGATTCCGTCACCGTTCTCAATATCTTCCGCACATCCTCGTAACGTTTCAAGAATCCCGAAAAATGCAACTCTTTTGCATTTCCCGAACGGAAGAATACCTCCATATCGTACCAGCGAGCCAGCTCATCCACAATATCTTCCAATGTTTCATCGTTAAAATAGAAGAAACCTTCCCTCCAAGCCGTGTATTGACGTACATCGACTTCTTTCAACCGGATTTCTTGATCTTTCCGGCTATATTCGGCCAACTGCCCCGGCAGCACCCGCACTTCTCCGGTAGAGTGTAAAGACCGGATCCCGATACTTCCCTCCACCAGCACTGTCTGTACCTCATTCACGCCATGAGTATTCACGTTAAATTCCGTACCGTACACCCGCACCTGAATATCATCCGTCGTCACGTAAAACGGGCACTCTTGATCTTTTGCCACCTCAAACCATGCCTCACCCTTTAAATACACCCGACGTTCTTTTCTCGAGAATGTTAATGGGTACTTCAACTCACTATCCGCATTCAAATGTACGATGGTCCCGTCGGATAACTTCACCCGGAATTCACCTCCTTTCGGTACAAGTAACGTATTATACAGATTTTCCGGCCCGTCACTTTTAACATCTCCGTGATGATAAGCAATCAACCCGTTGTTCACCTCTATCGACTTGTCTTTCTCCTGCAACTGAAGAGAATCCGTCCCTCCCAAAACAACCTGCCTCCCCCCACTCAATTGTAGCACGACCTGTCGATCCTCATGAATCCCGTAAGCCTCGTTCAAATCTCCTACAGCTGACGGTTGTTTCTCCCAGAATAATAAAGAAATTCCGCACAGAAGCAAAAAGCCACACGCCACCGCACTCACTTTCCACACGATACTTCTTCGCCTTCTCTTCTGAATCTGACGGAATGCCTTACGCCCATCGTATTTCCCGCGTCTCTCCATCTCCTCCTCGAACATCCGGGCCTCGATAAAATCCCGAACACTCTTATCCTCACCCTCCTCTTTCTCCCCCGTGAGTATGGCAACCACACGAATCATCATACGTTTAGCCGAATCATCTATGTTTTCCCAATTCATCGTTTTAAATTTTAAATACACCTATAAACGCAAAAATTAAAAAAACGGGTGACAAGATTTTTAAATAACTTGATTTTTTTTATTTCGAAAATGAATTACAGGCAAGATCTTTTTTCTTTTCAAAGAATATCGTTAGCAGCACTCGCAATTTAGCCACATCAAAATGTTCCCGGACATACTGGTAAGCCCGCTTCTTTTGCGTCTTCACCGAGTTCTCGCTGATATTAAGCATTCCGGCAATATCCTGTACCTTATGTCCTTGCAAACTATATAACAAAATATCCCTTTGCTGATCCGGCAATTGGTAAAGAAGCTCGTAAAAATAAGTGATCACCTCTTCCCGCAGCGCCATCTCTTGCGCCGTCTCCTCATCGCTTATGAGAATTTCTCTCCCGTTTTGAAAACGCTCCAAAGATTTTTTCTCTCTCAGGACACTCACGGAAGCATGATACACGCTCTTGTAAAGCCAGGCAGACAGGGCCCTGACATCAGGAAAATTCACATCTGTATTCCACATTTTAATCAGACATTCCTGCACAATATCCTCGGCCATCTCCGGATCACTCAATAATTTCTCGACATAACTACACAACGAGGCATAATAATGATCATACAACTTTCCCCAAGCCTTCTCATTTTTTGTATTTATACCCTCTATGAATGCCGAATAATCCATGCACTTGCAAATTATTTTTCACAAAGATAGAGAAAAATGTATCAAAAGTCCACAAGATGACGGGAGTTCTTTAAACAGAATCCATCGGTAGACAAGCGCTCACTAGGGGCAACGGACTTTATAAACTTTCAGAATCAAAGATTCGACTTTATAAACTATAAGGAGTGGCAAAGAATCTCTGCCACTCCATCCGCATCAATTTTGTTCCCATCGACGTTTGCACCAAGCCACCACGACCGAGCTGATCACTCCTCCCACGATGCTTAACACTCCCGCAACAAAATCATTTGCCAACTGCGTGAAAAAAGCATTCAAACTCAGCGTGAAAAATATTCCCGTGAAAAAGTATAAGCTCATCATAACCTTAAAATCACTCAACCGTGAGATACTGGCTAGGCGAAATACTTTTCCCGTTCTTCGAGGTTGCAAAACAATAGATCTTCACGTTCGCATGGTTCCAATTTTTCGGAAGTGCCACGCTGGTATTGCCGTTCTCCCCCCGACTTCTTAACGAGATCAATTTCACCCGCATCAACACGCTCTCGAACACCACAGCATACACCAGATCGTCAACCAAAGCGAACCCGTTCTCCTCCGTCTGCATCTCCTGTTCGAAAGAATACATTTTATTCTCCGAGGAATACGTGACCGAGACTTCCGGAACATCCTGAACTCCGGTAGCCATTTTCAACCGTTCGTAATCTACCGTTGCCACGTGTTTTTCGTCCACGTCTACCGCTTTCATGTTTTTCGCGACGAATGCATTCGAAGTAGTTCCGTTCCCAATTCCCACGAATCCTTTCTGCACAACCGGCAACAAGAAACGGGACAACTCGATCAACACCTTCATGCGGGCTCGCTGATCCAACATCTCCGAAGTCGGCTTATCCTTTCTCGAGAATATCCTCGCCCTAGCGATATTCTGTTTGTTCATGTAACACATCGTCACGTTACCAAGGGTTTTCGTTACCTTACCCAATAAATAAGAATCAAATTTTGCCATAACATTAAAATTTAAAAATGAATAAATCAGAAAATTTAAAATGATTCCGCACTCCCCGCATGGGCCCTACACGAAAAATGCAAGAAACTTATTTTAATTTAGAATGAAAACGCAGCCCCGTGCGCTGAAATCTAAAATCTAAAATTTAAAATTAGTAGAATTTAATCCAGTCCGCCACCCTCAATGCCGGTCCCGGATCAACTTTCCTCGACGTCACGTCCGAATGCCCCACGATGTCCCCGATGGGATAAGTATCCACCAGCAAACCACACACCTCGTTCAACACCCGCATCTGCACGTCCGTGTAATCATGCCAGTACGTCGGCACCTCTCCCGAATCTTCCGTGTACACTTCCCCCACGAGAACCTCCTTACCACATTCCGCCACGAACTTTCCCCCTTCCAGTCGCAACTGCCCCAGGTTATCCAGCTCAATCCCGATCGAGTAATGATTCAGCTCGTTCCTTCCCCCGTAACTACTCTTCCCGGCATGCCACGCCTCGATATTAAACGGCACCATCTGTATCACCTGCCCGTCCCGCCCGATCACCACGTGCGCCGATGCCTTCACATCCGGCTTTACCAAGAATTTTGCTGAAGACATGGCATCCATACCTGCCGTGTAATGTAAAATAATCATATCCGGCTCTCCTAGTCCACGTCTATTCTTCGGGCATTCCAGATGAATCACCCCACCACCCATTAACCGGTGATTGACAATTGAAAAAGATGAATTAGAACTTGAAAATACATCCATCATAAAAAGTTTAAAGTTTAAAATTTAGAATGAAAAAGATTCCGTGATTGCCGATTCGATGATTGGGTGATTAAAATCACTTCATCGAAAATCATTAAATCACTTAATCGATAGGATCTAAAATTGATTAGTTTTTATCTTTTAGTTTTTATCTTTTATCTTAAAAATGGCCCCCGCCATTTTTTCCCCGCTCCTCCCCACCACGTACCCGCCCAACCCAATCTCCAACAAATCCCAGAACCGGGAAGTATCCGCCAGCATGGGCAAACTCGTGAAAGTGCCAATAAGTACAATAACAGCAAATATCAACATCACCAATGGCCGCCACGAACGCTGTAGCCAATTCCCGGCAGCCTCGGCTCTTATCACGCCAGCCCGAGCTTCAATCATTTCACGTTCCCGCTCGTACACCAATCTCAATATCTCCGCCTGTAACTCTTTCTTCTCCCGCGCCGGGAGCGTCACGCCATTAATCACCCCGCTAATAGCATTGACAACATCTGCTATCGGCTTCATTTCCTCCCCTGTAAACGTACATACTGACTCATAGATAACTGCTTCTCATCAGGCGAAATAAAGAGACAATACAAATGCAACGTTTCCCCCTTCCACCCGTCAATCGTGAAACTCGCCGCACCATCTTTCCGCACACCCCCAGTATTCTCCAACACCCTCGGACAAAACGCCCGCCCTTCATGTAACACGACCACCATCAAACGATCATCATCCTCCACAAATCCTCGTCCACCCACCTTTTCCCATTGTAATAAAACACGACCTTCCGGATCAATCCCTCCTCTTAAATGAAACACTCGTTGCCTCTTTCCCGCAGAAAACTGAAGTTGAGAGAAATCTCCGATACACCCATCCGCACAGAACACCTTCATATTTTTTTCAAGATAAAACGTATAACCATTGAAACTGTTTCCTTGAGCAGACACCTTCAATACCCTCCTTAACGAAGTCTCTTTCAACTTCTGGTAAAACCGGATTGCAACTAAAAATCTCGCCCTAACTTCCTGTTGTTTCATTGTCTTCGGATTATTCGCTCGAAACGTTCTTCTTGCATACGACTTGTTACCTATTTGATAAATAATCACATCCCCCAATTTCCCGTTTAATCCAAAATCATTTTTAACTGATGCCATAATTTCTCGTTTTTTAAATGAATACTCTCTCTCATTTTTCTAACGACAAAACTACAACACCTTCGAAACTTCATCACTACACACCATCCCACGTGTGTTCCTATCTTCCCACAAACCACTGATTATTTCTAATAAAAAAAGAGGCCCAAGCACATCGCTCAAGCCTCTTTTCATCAAGCATCTTTCTTATCCCGTTCCTGTTCAATCAAAAAGATCAACCGTTTCAGGAAAATCACCAGCTCGTTCGTCCGTTTAAAAATATCCCGCTTCAACTCCCTGTGATTCGAAATTTTTACCCCGAACGCCCGTTCGGCCAACCGGATAATCTCTCGATACTCCATCAACATCCCGTCCGGCGTGCGTAACACCTTCGCCAGATAAATTCCCAGCATCAGTTCCGCTATCTCCATCTTGTTATTGTTCGATGTCCAGACCGCCAACGGTCCATCATCCGAACTCCCGGCATACCTCTCCGGGTATTCCTGCCGCTCTCGGGAAAACCGGATCTCGGCCTCTACCCGTTGTAACACGGCCTCCACGCAATACCCGAGCATTCCCTTTTTTCCCCGATCCGTCACTCGCTTGGCACACTTCATCCCAAACGTGCAGGCGGATTCGTACTCGTTCCAACACCCGCACCTCTTCCTTATAGTTCTTTTCCTTGTCACACATCCGTTCCAAATCCGCCACGAACTCCCCGACGACCAGTTCTACCTCATCTTTCGTGACATCTTTTCCACCACACTCTTCTAACCAAGAGAAAAACCTTGCGTTTAATAACTCTTTCATAGCTTAAATATAAAAATTTATAAATTAAAAAACCTCGGACACTCTTCGTCCGAGGTTATATCTCCGCTTAAATACAAATTTGTAAATCTTAAACCAATAACTTTTCCGATTCTTTCGATTTCAAGAATTTCTCCAACAACTCCACCTGTTTCACCGAGTGTATGTCCCCGGAAAAATGATCGATCAACCTTGCCACCAATAACTCCCTTGCCCCTGCCATTGCCTCTTTCCCGTAAAAACCCACAAACGACAGCAAGTTCACCTGTATCCGGCATCCCCGTCGTTTCAATTCCCACACCCGTTCCGTCAGATGTTTTGCGTAAAACGGGTAACGCTCCGGGTGTGCCAGCACGGGCGTGTAGCCCTTGTCCTGCAGACGAAAAATCACCTCCTCGAAAACCGGAGACGGGGCCACGAAACTATGTTCCACCAGCACCTTTCCTCCGTGAAACGAGGCGATATTCCCTTGACGGATCAAATCTATCATGTATTCACCGATCTTGTATTCCGCCCCGGCATCCGCCTCGATCTCGATTCCCTCTTTTAATAAACGTTCTTTCAGATCGTTCAGTTTTCCAAGAATTATCTCCGGCGTGTTCATCGGTGATGGAAAAGAAATATGAGGAGTAAAAGAAAACTGTTTCACCCCCAGTTCCAGCATCTTTTTCACGATCACCACGGAATCCTCTACCCGTTTCACCCCGTCATCCAATCCCGGTAAAATATGAGAATGGATGTCATGATCATAAGAAAAATATTGCTTGTCCCTTCTTTTAAACCAGTCCATGATCGTTATTTTTTCTTCTTTTTATCCTTGCCATCCTGTCCGTAACCATAGCCATAGCCGTAACCGTACCCGTAGCCATAACCATACCCGTAACCACCGGAACGACTAACCTTGATCCCGTTCACCACGATTCCCAGGTTCGCCAAACGACCACCCTTCTCCAGGTCGGCAACAACCCTCAGACCTTTTTTATCAAGCACGTTCGCACGAACCACGTAAACACAAGCATCCGCGTACTCGCTCAACGAGAATCCGTCAGCCAGGATACCCAGCGGCGGCGTGTCAAGGATAATACACGAGAACTCGCTCTTCAAACACGCCAGCAACTCTCCCATCCGGGGACTAGCTATCAACTGTGTCGGGTTCGGGGGGACCGTTCCTCCAAATATCACGTGCAGGTTATCGTTTACCTTCTCAACCAGCATCCCCGAGTCATCAACCATCCCGGCCAGGTAAGCCGATAATCCCTTCCGACCTTCCCTCTTGAAGTACTCGTTTAACCTCGGGTTACGCAAGTCACAACCGATCACGATCACTTTCTTTCCCGCCCGGGCGTAAGCACTCGCTAAATGCGCCGCAACCAAAGATTTTCCTTCACTCGGTATCGTCGATGACACCATGATCACGGGCGTGTCCTTTCGCTTGATCAGGTAATTCAAATTCTCCCGGATCAACTGCATCGACTCCGACATCATCCAGTCCTCGCTCTCTATCGACGTTTTCTCTTCCGGCAATTGCGGCAAAGTTCCAAGTAACGGGGCATTTACCACTTTTCCCACCTCATCAGCATTTCTCACTTTTGTATCCAACATATCCGCCACGAACATGATTCCCACGGGAAGCACCACTCCCATGAACATTCCGAACAACAATATAAGCATTTTTCTAGGAGCCACTGGATGTTCCCCCGGATCCGGATTCTCTATGATCTTAGCCATCGGCACATACATCAACTTGGCGATCTCCGCCTCTTCGCGTTTTTGCATTAAGAACAAAAACAAGTTCTCCTTCAACTCCTGCTCTCGGGCAATAGAACGATACTGCTTTTCCTGTGTCGGCACAGAAGTTAATTTATCCTCCACCTGTTGGCTTTCCCGCTCCAAACTCTTAATCTTTATATCCAATCCATTCTCCACGTTAGCAATAGCCGACCGAATACTACTCTTTAAATCCCGTAACTGAGCTTCCAAACCCAACACGATCGGGTTACTTTCCCGAGCCGATTGTAACAATTTCCCTCTACGAAGAATCATCTCGTTATACTTACTGATACCACTATTAAGAGATTCATCTGTCAACCCTAACTGTTCCGGTAATATTCTAAACTCTTCTCCTCGTCTATCTTCCAAGTAAGCACGCACACTCTTCACCACATCCATTTCGGTACCCAATTTCAATAATTCAGCATCAGTCGCCTTCTTTTGTTCCATGGCAAGAGCTGCATCCGACGTCAAGTTAGTTAACTGGTTCGTCTTTTTAAATGTTTCCGCACTATTCTCAATATCCCCTAATTCCTGATTAATGACCCGAAGACGTTCGTTGATAAACTCAACCGTCTTTTCTGACACGAGTTGTTTATCCTCTATACCATTTTGGTTGTAACGCCGAATCATCGTGTAAAGGAAATCTACCCCTTTCCCCGGATTCGTTTCCTTTAACGAAACACCCACAGCGCTAGCATTTTTCTCCAACAAACTTATCTCCAAACGCTTGTGAAAATCCGTTGCTGCTTTCCCGTAAGTTAATAAATCCACTCGAATCTCATCTCCAACTTGTAATAACGAATCATTTTTTTCCACGGTCATACGATAGTCTCCCATTGATATCGCTTGAGAAAAATTCCCCTCGAACATCACGTTTTTATCCGCATCCAATACCTCAATCTTATCTGCCCCCTTTGCAATCACGTAAAAGGTTGTATCCTTGATATTCTCCGGTAAATCCACGAGCATTCGAAAAGGAGAATCCTTGTACAGTTTCTCTTCTCTCAATACCTTTTCCCTCGTATAATCCACATTTAGTTCCAGCTCTTTTACTACATCCAATATCAAGTTCTTGGATTTCAACTCCACAATCTCATTCTCCACCATCATCGTTCCTTGAAACAACCCCAATTCCTTTAACATCGGATTTACCCCGACCTCCCCTTTTTTCGAATCGCTAATCATCACCTTCGCCCCCACCTTATACACCGGGGTCGAACTAAAACAAATATACAAAGCAATTAGGGCGCATAACGGTATACTAATAGCAAACCACCACCAACGGGCCAAAATTTTATAGAAAAAAGTTTTCAGATCAAAATACTCCTCTTCTTCTGTCTGTAACAAATTATTATCTTGATTGATCATTTTCATATACTATTAATCTGGAACTATCTTGTCAAAGAAATCAAGGCCACGATTGTCGACAAACTCGATAAAATATAAGGCAAGAACGTACTGACACTTCCCCCGGCAATCCGTCCTTTGTTCGGTTCCACGTAAACCACATCATTCTGCTGCAAGTAAAAAAATGGTGAATCAATAAAATCACTTGATGTCAAATCTACTCGGGCAAAAATCTTCTCATCTCCTTGCTCCCGCATCACCAAAACGTTTTTCCGTTTACCATTTATTTGCAAGTCCCCTGCCATTCCAAGTGCATCCAACAACGATACCCGCTCGCTAACGACCTTATAGCTACCGGGAGCTTTCACCTCCCCTAATATCGTCACCTTGAAATTCTGGAACTGAATAGTCACGATCGGGTTCTTCAAGTACTCCGACAGCTTCTCTTTCAACATTTCCGCCAACTCGTTTCTCGAAATTCCCTCGACCTTCAATTTCCCCAACACGGGAAAATCAATCTCACCATTCTTATCCACGAGATACCCCCTCGGAATTTGCTGGCTAGAGGTTGTATTTACTTCACGCCCCAAACCAATCATCGGCGTGTTAAAGGGTAGTGCTGATTCCAGATCATCACACGACACTATAATCGACAACAAATCATCCGTATGAATCACGGTTTTATATTCACACTCCGCTTTAATCCGTTTGTTTACATCAACATCCTGCAAATACACCACCTTCTTGCTCGAAGCACACGAAACAAACAATCCCGCAGCCCATATCAACATGATCACGTTCTTTATCAAATGCATATTTTAACTATTTACAGATACAACTTTTTATCTCACTCACAATATAAGCTACATCCTCATCCATCACACAAGGCCCAGCAGGAATACACAATCCTTTCTCGAATAATTTCTCCGAAGTTCCATCCACGTAACAAGGACTGCCCGCAAACACCGGCTGCAAATGCATTGGTTTCCAGAGTGGCCGGGTTTCAATCCCTTTACGATCCAAGAACACTCTCAATTCTTCACAATCCACTCCTGTCTCCTCCTTATCTATTAGTATTGTACATAACCAGTAATTAGCATTAAACCGCTCGTCTGGATTCGATTTTAACTCGATCCCTTTCACGTTGGCAAATGCTTGTTCGTATAACTCATGTACATGACGATGGTGAGCCACATGCTCTTCCAATACAGTCATCTGTCCCAACCCGATCCCGGCACAAATATTACTCATCCGATAATTATAACCTATCTTCTCATGCTGATAGTAAGGGTACGGTTCCCGAGCCTGCGTAGCGTAAAACATCGCCGCCTTTTTCGCCTTTTCATCAGGGACAATCAATGCCCCGCCCCCCGAGGTGGTGATCATCTTGTTCCCGTTAAAACTCAACGCCCCGAACTTCCCGAAAGTACCGCATTTCTGCTCCTTATATTCCGATCCCAACGCCTCTGCGGCATCCTCCAACACGGGGATCCCATATTTCTCGGCCACAGCACAAATCTCGTCCATCTTTGCCGGCATCCCGTACAAATGCACCGGGATAATCGCTTTCGGCTCCCGTCCGGTTTTTGCGATCCGGTCTCGTATAGCTTCCTCCAGCAACACGGGATTCATATTCCAAGTATCCTCTTCCGAGTCCACGAAAACAGCCGTTGCTCCCAAGTAAGTCACCGGATTCGCTGATGCGCAAAACGTGAAACTCTGGCAAATCACCTCGTCCCCCGCTTGCACACCCAATAAGATCAATCCTAAATGCAACGCCGCCGTCCCCGCACTCAACGCCACCACCTGTTTTCCCTCATTCTCAATTTTCAACTTTCCATTTTCAATTAGAAAGTCCTGCAAGGACTTTTCAAAAGCATTCACGTTCGGTCCCAATGGAACCACCCAATTCGTATCAAACGCCTCTTTAATAAAGTCTTGTTCCTTGCCGCTCATGTGTGCCAAGCAAAGATAAATTCGTTTTCGATCCATACATGTAAACAGTAAACGTCCCGCCACGGGCCATCACGAGATTCATTCATCCCGTCCCGCTTGAAACTCTATATTGAAATTTTTTTAATAATTATCTTACGTACAATTCTTTTATTCCTTGCAATTCCCTCTTTAAATAAGAATCCAACCACTCATAATACATTTTAATCTTCCCGTCTCTTCCTTTCTCGTTTTTCAACTTCTCTTTTAATCCAATTCCACGTTGAAACACCTCTTTTCTCACGGGATCAATGCGTTGTAAAATTCCAGTTCCCTCTATATTTTTTAATCCTGTTGTATTTATATAATACCTCATATCACCATAAGTTGCAGCAATAAGTGTTTTTTTCAATTGAAGAGAAAAATTACAAAGCATAGATTTTTTCTCTCCGTTCCCTGTAATTATTGAAGGCAATTCTCCCGAGGTCGACAACCAGACAGGTATCGCCACCGATGTCAAAGGGAAACCAATTATCGTCCACATCGTTGTCATCCCCGAATCTTCATTATTTTTCACCCCTTGAATGACAGCAGCAGCACTTGTGGAATAGCGATTTATACAATCCTGAAAATACATATAATGTTTCTCATGTTCCCGTGCATTTTCAAAATCTTGAAGTTTCTGCCCACTTAAAGAATTTTCCAAAGAAAAACAAACAGAATTCAATAAAAAATTAATATCCAATCTTTTACCTCCATAACGTTCTAATATTTTTTCAACTGTTTTATAACGTATATATCCATGCCCTTTCCCCTGCAAACCGGATAAAGAATAGTTCGTGCGTATTAAATAACCATTAGGAGCAACTCTGGCATCATTTACATCATAACAAACATACGTGAAATTATTCGTCTCAAAATACGCCCCATTCCCTCTCGCATCAATAACACCAAAATTCACCCGAAAACCATGAGGTTTAGGATAATTCTTCAAAAAAGACTCAAACTCCTCCACGGACGCACAATTAAGTAATGCCTCCTTCATAAACACCCCGGACATATTCGTCTCAACCCGAACGGAATCACGCAAATTTCCTGAATCAGTACTCATAATTGCAAATCCTTCTGAATTATATCCCATCCAGATCGTTTTATTCTCCTTATACCCGGCATTTACAATCGCCATAGCCGAATATTTCCCGCCAGACAAATAAAGAACTTTCTTATTCAATTGTTGCTCATTGTCAAAATGTTTCCACATTAACGGACGCCCATCTTTTGTCACTTTCCCCGAAATAATAGCAGAAGTACAAGCTCTACTTTGATAAACAAAACAAACAAAAAATATAAACAAGAAAAATTTCATTTCAAACAATCTTTATTTGATTTATCTCTCAATTATTTCACTACACGCCTTAATGTACATCTACCACCGTCATCTGAAATCAGATCAAAACCAGAGGACAAATACAGATTGAATGCAGCAACATTATCTCTATAGACAACCAAATCTACATTCAAAAAATTTTTCATTTTAGCGTAATGCACAACAGCATCTATCAAGCGATAAGCTAAACGTTTCCCTCTAAACTCTTTTTTCGTATGCACTAACGTAATAAAACCTTTTCGACTCTCAACATCATAAAAATACGAAGCCACAATTCCTGCCACATGACTGCTTGAAACAACGACAAACATGGTCGATAACCGACTAATTTTCTCTGCAAAAGCGACCAAATTTACTCGCACACTAAGTGGTTCATAAAAATCACTATCATAATCACAAACGTATTGATAAAAAAACTCTTCTCGAGGCTGCCCGATATAAATACTCACATCTTCATTTATCTGAAGTTTGGATTCTACACCCCTGAATACATTTTCTACCTCAAACATAATTAATTGGTCGATTATTTACATATCTGCCGTTGTTGGCTAAGTTTACTGGTTACCTGATCTCCCGTAATAACTTGAACATCCTTACGTGTAATCACATTCACGACCGTACGTAATACAATCTTTATATCCAAGCATAATGAAAGATGCTCAACATAATACACATCCATTTCCAACCTTTCATCCCAAGAAAGATTATTCCTTCCATGCACCTGTGTATATCCCGTAATACCTGGTCTAACTACATGTCTCAACTTTTCTCGCTCCTTATAATAGGGTAGATATTCTGTTAGCAAAGGACGAGGCCCGATCAATGCCATATCACCCATCAATACATTAATGAATTGAGGAAGCTCATCTATAGATGTTGCCCTTATGAATCGTCCAACAGAAGTTAAACGCTGTACATCCGGAAGAAAATTTCCATGCTCATCCCTCTCATCTGTCATTGATTTATACTTGATTATTTTAAAAATTTTCCCATTTTTACCCGGGCGGGATTGGCAGAAAAAAACACCAGCTCCTTTATTCGCAAAATGCAACCAAATGGTAATAATCAACAACAAGGGACTCAAACAGAGTAGGACCACCAATGAAATAAAAAAATCAAACAAGCGCTTAAAAAAATACTTGTACATAATCACTCATAAGAAACTAACAATTCACTTTCTCTATCCAAAATAATAGGTTCTATATCAACGTCTCTCAAGAAAATATAAGGTTTTTCATAGTGATAATAAGGTGCTCGTTCTATCCCATAAGCATTCCCCGCCTCTATATAACGCATGGAATCTCCAACCAAGTCAAAACCGATTTCAGACATAATCCCTGTATAAGCCATATGGCGAATATTACACTCCGTCACCTTCATATTTCCTTCCCGATCTTCCTTCAAATCGAAACTCAATACACCATGAGCCTTTAAGTTCAATTTATTACAAATATATTCAATACAGCTATTACAAAACGACAAGATTCGATCCTCATTCAAAAAACGTCCAAAAGAAGTATTACCAGTAACTTTAGAGGGCACCAAATTAGCCATCACATACTCTACGCATTCCAATGCAGCACCCTTTAAGTATTCTCCATCAATATATAACATCTGTGTGGCAAGATGGCGTCCAGTCAAAAATTCACAAACAGTAAATTCGGGAATTTCTTTATTGATAAAAAGCCAAGATTTATAATTATCAATACTATCCAATCTTAACGAACCAAGTCCCCCGGAACCTTTCGTCGCCCTTATCCAACAAGGGAAACCTATTTCTTTCTCAACCTCTTCAAAATGTGGATTATCTTGAGTGACCTTTATCGTCTTGGGAATATACACAGAACCATTCAAGATGTCTGCCATGATCGATTTGTCCATCAAAGTTGTTGCCAATTCTAACGGTGGTATAAAAGTAGGACAAGGGTAAGTGCCATGTTCCTTACGATACACTTCCCAGCCGATAACTTCAACTTCCGGTTGCACAAAAGCATAATCAATGGATTCTCTCTTGATCAGGTTTATCACGAATTCCCAATAAGCAGGATTATCCATCCTTGGGGCAACATATCCTTTGTCAATTAAGCCTTGCATATAAAAACCCAATGCTTTCGGATTCGCATCAATACCTATAATCTTATAGCTGGGATAATGCTTTTTTATAAATCGAGCTATGGAACGAGGAGTCATTCCACCAATACCTGTAATTAAAATTGTTTTCATTGGTACAATAATCTGATTAGATATATTTTGATAAAATCTTTTTCAATCCTGTTCCTGCCGGCATTTGCCATACTCTTGCCCCCCAATCATGATTTCCTTCAATCAAAATAGGCCCATCTTGCTTTATGGCAACATCCCAACCTATTGATTTATTATCACCGTATTTAGAAGTAGCATTCACACAAAGTTGCCGCACCTCTTTCCAATAAGGAACTCTAAAACCCTGAATTTTCATATTTGAAACAGGATGAACCTTATAATCTGGTAACGTAATATCAAACGACACTCCGTCCGATTCTATTACTCCTGTTTCCACGTTTATTTTAGCAGTAATTCCACCGGAAGATAAATTATCAGTATTTTTATAAATCCCCATTCTTAAGCTGGCTCCGATCATATCAACACCTCCGTCTTGATTCAATTGCGTGATAAAACGCACCGTATTTAAACTATTGGGAGCCAATCGTTGTAAATCATTATGCTGATAAACAAACTCTTCTAAAATATCAAAATGTAACTCTTGAGCAAGTTGCAGTATCTTTTCAGGAGTATTTCCCGCAATTCTCAAAATTTTCACGTTTTTCCCTCCACCTCCCGTGGAACCTTTCAGAACGATCTTCTCTTTCCCCGCAATAAATGCGGCAATATCTTTAACAGATCCCAACAAGGGATTCATCCACGAACGTCCTAAAAATTCCTTATAAGCATCGAAAAACTTAATTTTATCAGATAGTATCACTCGTTTTTGCGGTGGATTATTTTTCTTCTGAAACTCATACATAAAACCCATAGAAGCATACTCTCGCCTCTCTTTCATGGGCTTTTTGTAAAAACCATAATAATAGTACTCGTGAAAAGCCGTACCCAATCTTAACGTTGTACAAATCATATCCCATATTTGATACCCACAGGATAAACCGTAAGCTTTCTTTACGAAATTACGATGCTCTCTCAATTTACACCAATTGGTAATCTTGAGATAGTAACAAAAATAAATGAGATGTTTCATGTTTAACAAAATATCTAACAATTGATTCTATTCTTCAGTAGCCTCCTTATTCAATTTGCTAATTCTTCAAGATAGAATTTTTACCACAATTCGCTTTATAAGTATAGGCCCCAAAACCAACAATGAGAAGTATATACAAATAACAATACCAAAACATCCAGGCTCTATGCAAAAAAATAATAATAATAATTGGTAAAAAAAGGCACAAATACCTCACTCTTACTTTCATAAATATGACATAAAACGTCAAACAAACCAAAAGCAAGCCGATAAAACCACTATCATATAAAAACTCCCGATAATCGGACAAAACTACATTTTCATTCACTTCCAAAGCAAACGTTCCATGCCCCCATAATAAAAGAGGAAAAGAGGATTTCAAAAATTTATCATAAATAAATAGAGCCGTATTATTCGTTCTACCATCCAATATATTTACTTCTTCCACACCGAAATTCCTTCCGATTGAATATTCCCACACGGCATTTAGCAAAACACTATCGGCTAAAATCAAAAATGCAAGTAAGATCACAACCGCACAAACATACCATTTCCAATGAAATTTCCGAATGATAAACATATTATACACTTCTAAAATTACCAAGATCACAAAAAAGGCAGTTGAAAATGTCATACATCCACAAATTACTAAAATTGGAGTTCGCTTAGCATATAATAATTTTTCCATGGACAATGTTAATCCTAAAAGAATTCCAAAATGCCCCGGCTCCGTCATAGGTCCCGTCGTTCTTAAAAAGTGGAAACCGCCTATATCAAAAATAATAGTATCATACGAAAGAATAAAACCATATACTCGGTAAATAATGTGTTTGTTCAAATGGGCAGCAGAAACCGGTTCCATTTCAAAATAAGGTAGAGCATTAGCGGGAAGAAAAAGTAATAAAACAGACAATAAAACAGAACTGGCTGCAAAAAAAATCATCATTTTCCGGAAATAATCAAATGTAATATAATACACTTGATTATCAAAAAAAACAATAAATACGCTTGTTAGTAAAGGTAGAAATATCTTAGCAGTCCAAGAATGTCCACCTACAGGTAACCCAAAAGAAACCCCTAACAAAAAGAAAAGAAAAGCAAGAATATACCGCTGTTTTGTAAACACTAATTGTCTTTGCATATACGACAGAGTAAATACAAGTATCATCAAGAACAACGATAAATAATGCAACATTATTTCCATTGGCAATAATCTCAAAACAGGGGGACCGATCATCACCAACAAACAGAAACACAAGAACAATGCTCCTATCTTCTTTACATTTATTTGTAACAAATCATTCATCTACAAACATAAAAAAGAACACTCCTACCATTCAGTATATCAAACAATAAAATATTTTTCAAAAGACTTAAGACCTCCATGAACAGCTTGCAACAAAGAAATCTCCCACAATCCATTACCCTCAATAAATACCGGTCCCTTTTCTGTTATGGCTATATCCCAACCGACAGAATGACATCTATACATCTTTGTATGTAATTCTAGTGCGAGGTCAACAGCTTCACGGAAAAAAGGTATCTCATAATCCTTAAATACGACACCCGAATCCAAGTGCCTTTTAGTTATCGTCCCATATTGTGGCTTTAAAAAGCCATTTTCCAATAACCTACCTTTTTGCATGTCTATTCCAACAAACGTACCTCCTTTCGCCCAGTTATCCACCGAACTACCTTCCCTTCCGATTCTAAGCCCAGCACCAAAAGGAATAACCTTTCCCTCTTTAGTCATAACTGTTTGTAATCTTATCGAATTTAGTGTAGATGAACATAATGCTGACATTGCAGGATGCTGATAAACTCGTTCTTGAATCAAATAATCTGCAGATAAAATCACCTCCAACAATTCATCCAGCGTCACGATATGACCATTTTTATAAATCTGTTTATTTTTCACCTGCAAAGAGAATACCCCATTCCCCAACTGTCCATCTGAGGGTTTCGCAAAAGCATCCATATCCATGGAAAAAAATATTTTCAATTTCTCTCTATCTGTCACTCCCTCTATGTTTACGAATTTAGAGTCCATATATATGATATTCCGCCCTTTTACAAAGCAGAGCACTTTCGGAGTAGGGATACCAAAACTATTTAAAAATATACTGAAATAGAACTTATCCGCAGTAATACTCCTTCCATGAAATATTCCATACACAGGATTAATCGTATTTAATCGATTTACTTTTTTTTGGAAAAGGTAATATGGAACAATATATGAAAAACATATTTCCCGAATTGACATGTTTTTCCTATCAAATCCATAGGTAAAATAATATGGTTCAAAATCTCTATATCGCAAAATAAAATACAATTGCTCTAAAAATATTCGAACACTCGATTTATGTTCATACTCCATATAATAAGATGGAGCTATTATATAACGATCATAATGTTTTATTAAAACAATAAAACTTTTCAATCTTTGATATAATCCTCTCATAAAATATATTACAATTTAAACTTCCACAATGTAAAATATCAACAAACACATTTTATGCTGTTCTAAATTTTTTAATCACCTCAACTCCCAACGTCCGGAATTGATTAAACGAACTTAAATTAAAAACACTTGACAAGCTTAAATAAAGAATCATGAAGATAATCGTAACGCTTAAGCCTTCGAAATAAATATTCAAGACGACAAGATTACTCAAGAAATAGGTAATAACAAAAGTTAACAAAACAGTAATAATTATTGGAAATAAATCTTTTATCTGAGATTTAATCCTATACCCCACATATCTTGATACGAGATATGAATTTATAAAATAAAGAGAATACGCTGTCAATACCCCTCCCCACAATAATCCATACATACCAAAACAAATTAATCCTCCTATATTAAGAATCAAACCTAAACTTCTTTTTATAATAGTCCATTTTAAAAGGATATCACTTCTCCCAATTGCAGCAACCGCATTATAATTTATCATTTGCAAACAAATAGCCATTCCTGCAATACAAAGAATCTGGAAATAAGGAACACTCGCAACCCATTTGTCTGAATACAATAAGATGATAAGAGGTTTTGCTATAAGAATTAATAACATCATCAACGGGAACACAAGAAAAGCCAATGAAGTTATGAATCTTTGTAACACTCTAATCATAGATAAATTATCGTTTTGAAACTCAGAAAGAACAGGATAAGCAACTTGATTAACCACACTGGAAATACTTGTGGATGCAATCTCTTCTAATTTTCTTGCTTGCGTATATAACCCCATTATTGCCGGCGAAAAAAATTTTCCTATCAATACTCCATGTATATTATCACAAAACGTATTTATCAAACTTGATAATAATATAAATCCACCAAATCCAAATAATTCCTTAAAAGATTTTTTTGAAAATAAAAAAGACGGAACCCATTTATTGAAACTCCAAAACAAGATGGCATTAAACAAACTAAAAAGCAATTGTTGTGCGACCAAAGCCCATATTCCCCAGCCTATCCATGCAAGAACAATTGTTATTACAACAGAAAAAAGCGATGCGGTTAAATTCACAGACGCTATTAATCTAAATCTCAATTGTTTACGCAATTGATTACATTGAATTATACTTAATGCATTTAAAATCAACACACCTCCTTGAACTCGCAACACGGGAGTTAACAAAGAAATCTCATAAAAGTCTGCAATAAAGGGGGCTGTAAAAAATAAAATTCCATACAACACAATAGATAGAAATAAATTCCAATAGAATATTGTAGAATAATCTTCTTGTGTAGGTTCTTTCTTTTGGATCAACGCCGAACCAAACCCTCCGTCTATAAATGTGTTGGCAACCGCAATAAAAATCAACAACATCCCAATACACCCATAATCGTCCGGAGTTAATAGTCTTGCCAAAACAATATTTGCAACAAAAGCTATAGCCATTGTTCCAAACTTTTGCATAAAACTCCACAACATCCCTGAAATCGTTCTTTCCCGTAAACTATCAGACATCACTTATTTCCCAATGTTTCTTTTATAATCATTCCAAATTCCTTTCCGATTAGTCAATTGTACTAAAATTGGATCAGGCCGACTATTCCCTTCTAAAATAATAATTTCGCTATTTTTCCCTATCACTACATCCCAACCGACATGCCTAACCTGAGGTAACACTCTCGAAGCCTCTGTCACAACAGCAAGTATTTTATCCCAATGTTCAATCTTATATCCGATAATCTGTTTACTCGAATACGGATGACATAAATAAGTCTTATAATTTGTATCTATCCCGGGGGATACTACTATCCCTGTTTCCACATCTACACATGCAGCAATTCCCCCGTTATGAATATTATCCGTATGTGAACCATTGTTCCCCCAACGTACTGCTGCACCCATAATCCTCGTAACTTGGTCTGTTCCCAATAACGTATAAATTCTCAAAGTGTTTATTGCGTGAGGATAAAAAGATCTCATCTCGTCACTTTGAACTAACAACTCTTCCCCAACCCACCTTTCTTTTGTTTTTTGTAGCTTTGTCTGCAATGATGTAAACCATTCAAATAAATCATCTTCTTTTGCAATTTTAACAATTTCAACTCCACTTCCTTCACTTCCTAAAGTTGGTTTTATTATCATCTGTTTTTCTTTTAACAAATCAAAAAAAACATTAAATTCATAAAAAGAACAAGTACTTAAATTAATCCAACGACGTTTTATAAATCGATCATATAACGTATTAAATTCTATTTTATCAAAGACCAAACGCCGATATTCTTTTTGGTTACATATATTATAAATTCTATCCCGCTTACCTCCTACGATGAATTCTTTTCTGCCAGACCGTCTCAATTGATCAAAACGATAATTCCAATACTCTTCAACCCCTAATTTATAACATCCATAGGCAAACATATAATCCACCAAATAATACACCTTCCACCACCAATTTACCTCATCAAGCATCAAATCCCTCAACCGACAAAATTTACAGTATCTTCTTTTCCACTCTTTCATCACGTTTATTTTTTAGATTGACGCACCATTTCCAATATTTCATCCGTATAATTTCCCAATGCAGGGCCTATCAATTGGTATACTCCCGGAGAATGCAAGTTCAATTCAATCAACACGACCTCATTCTTGTCATTCACCGTAAAATCCCACCCGATTATTCTCGTGTAAGGCAATGTCATGTGCATACTCTTAGCTTCAGCTACAATTTGTTGAAATAGCGGAACAACAACACCATCATATTTCAAACCAAAATCATTCTCTTCATATACACCCGTGGGATTTATCCCGTATGCCGGAGATTTCAATTTACCGGAATTCTCTATCTCACAAAAAACGCCACCTACTGAAACATTATCAACTTTTGAACCTTTACGTCCCATCCGAAGCAATGAAGTTAGTACCACCACTTCATTTTCCCTTCTAAATGTTGTTAAGCGCACAGTATTCAAGGATGTCGGATTCAATCGGCTCAATTCCGGATGTTGTATCACGGCTTGTTGCACGATAAAATTCTTTTTATATTTTTTGAATAACTCCTTTACAGAACAATTGTCACTATCCGTCTTCCCCTGAACAGACGAGAAGCGAATAACACTTTTACCTTGAGCACTCTCTACCGCCTGTTTGATAATAGCATCAGACAAATTAGAACATATATCTAGCGCCCGCTCTTCTGAAATGACTTTCATTCCCTCGTAATAAAAACCATTTATATTTTTCACAATACTTTTTGGCTGAAGTACGTCAGGGAACAAACGTTCAGTGAAATTCTTATCCGCATACGCTTTTGTCACGGAACGATCATTCATCAAAGGCAAAATATCGGCATAATATAAACCTAACGGCACGTATTTCGGAGTGAAACATCCATTTATCGAATAATAATACTGATGCCAACGTGGATTTACAGCATTCCCCAAATGTTTTTCATAATAAGAACGGATCTCTTCTTTCTCTTCTTTTGATAATTTATTCAGTTTCACCCCAGAAACCATTTGTTTATATATCCTTCTCTTTTGATATTTTACCCATTCTTGAGACAACTTTTTCATTGTCGCCTTGAAAAGATGTTTTACACTTTTCTCCATAATACAATTTTAACGATATTTTTGCATCTCCCTAAGCAAACGAATTACATTGCTCCGATGATTTTTATTCCGTATATATGAATAAACTAACTTAGAATTATTACTCAATAAAGCTTTAACCACACTTTTCAAACACCCCAAAAAATTAGTTCGCAAACCGACAGCAACAAGAGATGAAACCATCCCTCCCATATATTTTGTTTTCCACAAATTATCCGTTTCTTGCCGAACTTTCGGTTCATAAAGTTTACTTTCCTTCAAAAGGTCACAAATCTCTGTCGTATGAATCAACATCTTCTCTGAAGTATCAATACTAATTTTTCTGTTTCTATCATTCAATATATTGTACACTTCAAATTTTAGTGAATTATTTTCCTCCCTAATCTCCAATACCACAGCTAGACCATTATACCAATATCGTTTAGATGCCTTATAATCAGGTGTATTTTTAGAATTAAAAAAGAAATTCCCCAAACTATAAAAAATCGGCCTACCTTTATACACCTCCCAACCTTGCGGTACATGCGGATGATGTACAAACACGCCATCAGCACCATAATCTACAAAATCTCGATAACGCTCTCTTTGTTCCGGAAGCGGAATATCTATATATTCAATCCCATCATGCAAATAAATAAACAAATAATCTACTTTACTCTTGGTTTCCAAAATCAAATGATTCACCCGTAAATGATCCATTTCCGCACAACCAAATTTACCAGTACTTAAATCCCAAGCACCAAAACTCGCATAAGTCAAGGCCAAAATTCCAATAGAAATACCATTCACCTCTGTTATTTCCACTTTATAAGCCTCATCAAATGTTCCCGCACCAATTACTTTCGCCTTACGAAAAGCTCTTTGGGTCGCCAAAAATCCATCATCACCATAATCAAAAGCGTGATTATTTGCCAAGGAGATAACATTGAAACCCATGTTTTCTATAAAATCTGGTACATCCGGGTGTTGCTGTATATTAGGCGGTATTTTATTCAATTTTCTCCCATCACTCTTCACCGGTCCTTCAAAATTACATATTTTCAAATTACAAGAATCAATTAACGATCTTAAATCTGACGCTATGGAAATAAAAGATGGAGATGGAGTAGAACAAAAATCTCCACAAATAAAAAGCCTTACCTTATTTTCTGACATACAAAATTGATTTCACATTTACGACTTATAACCTCCCCATTTTATAAGAAACCTTTCCTACATCTTCCAACTTCTTCCATTGTTTATAACAATCTTGAATTTCCTTTTTCCATCCATACCCCAAAAACAATTGCCCTGTCCTATCCCAATAGTCATTAAACTCCACAACGAGAGGTCCTTCCGGAGTTATTGCGATATCCCAACCAATGGCTTTCAAATAAGGTATTGATTTCTGAAATTGAATAATTTCATCTGTTATTTGCTTCCAATTTTCGATAAATACCCCCTCCAAAAGAGTACCACTATCAGGATGATGGGTTATGGACCGAGTTTCTCTCCACTCATCAAAAAGAGTTACATTAAAAATTCGTCCAGTTTTAATATCAACCCCAGCATCAACATTACCACCAGCACCCGCATTATCAACACAAACTCCCGCCCGACCAAACTTCATCCATATCGCAATAATCTTTACATCTCCCGTTGGATATAATGTAGTCATAAAGCGAATGGTATTCACAGAGGATGAGTTAAATGAATCAAACTGTTTGGTCTGATATATTTTACTTTCAAAAATAAGTGGCTCGTATTCTTTCAATCTATCCTTCAAACAAACTTTACGACCATCAAAAAGATGTAAGATACAATCTTTATCTGTATACTCTATATCATTTACAACGATAACTCCATCTCCATGAGATGTTTCTGTACTCTTAATGACACAAGAATGTATATTTTTAGACTTCAATATTGCCAATACGGAATCATAATCACAAGCAATATGATCATTTTTTACTCTTCCTTCCGGATGATAGTAACAATACAACTCCGCTTTCCTGATATTATTTGCCCCTAATATTAAATGAGATAGATATTTATTACGAGCTAATATATAATACTTTTTAGGATTTAACAAATTCAAACAAGGACGCTGCTCGACTCCCGACAAAAAAGAATCTCGAAATTTTTTCCCTCGACTTTCAAATTTGAAATTAGAATACTCTTCTATACTGATACCTTTTTCTTTTTTTAATCGTATAAAATCTCGCAATAAAAAGAAATACCCCTTTCTAGAATCCTTATGAACATCTCGCAAAAAAGACAAAAATACTTTTATTTTTCCCACTTTTCTTCCCATAATAAAGTGCAATATCATTTAAATAGTCAACAAACCTCATTCAGAATATACATAATCTCGCAAATAAGCAAATCGTTCCGTCAACTTTCCATTCTTCAAAATCGTGGCACGATTTATCACATCACTCTCATCCGTATTGCCACGTAACATATCATTAATGACATGCTTCACGAGAGCTTTTCCAAAATAATCACTCGTGTCTAAAGCCAATGCGTTAGGCAATGTATCAACAGCCATTACCGTCACATTACTTTCAGAAGAAAACGCAATTTCCTCCATTTCAGTACAAGGATTATAATCATAGAATGGGTCTTTATGTGTCGACGGACGAAGTGTTGATTGTACACTTCCCATGATATCACAAGTAACATCTCCGATAACTTTAATCTTTACCTCCGGATTACGTAAATTCTCCTTCCCTAAATAAATCGGATCTTCAGGTCCCCAATAATGGCAAGGAATAAATATATCGGTAACCTTAGCAAAACGTAAAAAATTACTTTTATATAATTCCGGATGAGAATGAAATTCCTCTCGATCAAAAATAGATTCATCATCTATACGACAAACCGTATCAGGCAACTTTGCCACAGTATAAACGGGAAACTCAAATTCCTGCTCTAAAAATTCTCGTGGAGAAACTTGCTTTATTCCAACCTCATCCAAAAAGTGTTGTGCCCCATGCGATACCCGACCATTACCAGTTACAATAATTTTTAATGCAGGCAACTCCACAACCTTCACTTCACTTTGCATCCTGATCAAGGTGAATTGTTTATCCGGTTTGGGTAATTCAAACGTCCTCATGCGCAAACCGTAAGCCCGCAACGTATTGTATACCCCAACGACACCAGCCCACCAACCAAAAGCACACAATCTATATCCCTTTTCATCAACCAAATATTCGTAATCAGAAAAAGTAATATTCAATTCCATCATTCTTTTCAACAATGGCTTATTGTAAGGTTGCATTTTAGCTATATGACCAAAGAAAAAATAATGCTTGTTAGGTATTAAAGATTCAATGTCAGCTTCTTTTATCCCGAAAAGAACATCACAATCATCCACATGATCAACCAACCTAATCCCTTTCAAAGCATACTCTTCATCTGAATACACTCTAATATCACTCTTTTGTACTACAAATTCAACATCAGGAAACTTTTGCTGCAAATCAACGATCTCTTGAGGTGATAATGCCACACGATTGTCTTCAGGAACTTTTGTTTCTTTAATAATACCAATTCTCATAATTATTCAAGCAATAATTGTTATTCTTTTTTATCTAACTTCTTAAACTCCGAATTCCTCGACTTAAACTCCGGCACCACCTGTTTCATCAATCGCACGGAATCTTCCACTTTCACCGCCAACGCCAATTCTGCCAACTTATCATAAGTCTCTAACACCTCTTTACGCTTGTACTCCCGAACTTTAGCCACCCGAATCTTATCATGTCCCGTGGGTACCGTATTTTCCTCGTTACTTAGTACTTCCTCGTACAGTTTCTCTCCCGGCCTCAGACCGATAAATTTGATCTTAATATCTTCATTTGGCGTATACCCGGCTAATCGAATCATTCTTTCTGCTAAATCCACAATCTTCACCGGATCACCCATGTCAAAAACAAAGATCTGATTTCCTGTACTCATCGTCGCCGCATCCATCACCAGACGACATGCCTCCGGAATCGTCATGAAAAAGCGAGTGATCCTCGGATCGGTTACCGTAACCGGCCCACCTTGTTCTATTTGTTTTCGGAAATACGGTATCACACTACCGTTACTTCCCAGCACATTCCCGAATCGGGTGGTCACGAACCGGGTCTCTCCCTTGATCTCACCTCGTTCCATCGCCAGTCCCAAACTCTGCACATATATCTCTGCCAAACGTTTCGATGCCCCCATCACGTTAGTCGGGTTTACCGCCTTGTCCGTCGAAATCATCACCATCATGTTCACCCCGTACTCCACGCAAAAGTCCGCCACGAGTCTCGAACCAACCACGTTCACACGAACGGCTTCGCAAGGATTCTCTTCCATCAATGGAACGTGTTTATAGGCCGCAGCATGAAACACTACCTGCGGGTGAAATTTCTCAAAAGCTCCTTTCAAACGCTCTTTCTGCCGGACATCACCGATAAAAGGGGTAAATTTTAGGCTTGAAAAATTCCGTTCCAATTCAAGACGGAGTTCATGCATCGGGGTCTCGGCATTATCAAACAATACCAAATGAGCTACACCAAAAGTTGCCAGTTGACGACACAACTCGCTACCGATACTTCCGGCTGCCCCCGTTACCATCACGACCTTTCCGGCAAAATTCGCCTCAATCTCCTTTGTGTTTATCTCGATTTCCTCCCTACCAAGCAAATCCTCGATCCGGATTTCTCGGATAACAGTTTTCTTCAACCCGTCACCCAAAACGTTTATGGGTGGAGCCACCAAGTTTTTCACTCCATAAGCCTGACAGTAACGTACCAACCCTTCAGCCTCCCGTTGAGCTGTTTCCGGAGAAGGAAATAGCAGACCATTTATATTGTATTTCTTCACGAAACAAGCAAAATTAGCCTCGTCTTCAAAATAATAAACCGGCAGTTCCGAAATGGAGTAAGACTTAAGTCGCTTATCCGGATTCACGAATCCCACCACGTGATAATGCTTACTCGTGTGCATCCTTTTCTTCAACGCCACACTTTTATCATCCGTCCCGTACACCAGCACCCTCGTTTTACTTGAACGATACAGCGATATTACCAAATCATAAACAAGCACAAGCATCACCCGGAACCCGATAAGAACCACCGTTGTTACCAGAAAATCAACAAGAAAACACGCAAAAGCATGGTTATTGAACATCCGGGAAACAACAAGAGAAACTAATCCTAGTAAAAGCACCTCCTTAAAAAAGATCGCAACGCCCATCTTCCCGATACTTTTTATGGTGGCATGGCGAATTATATTTTTGTTCACTCCCAACGCCATAAACACGAGCAGACTGATCAAGAACGATCCCACAATAACGAACAAGTAAGCATTCCTTGACAAGTCGACAATAAAATTGTCTACAAAAAGAAGAGCCACGAATGAACTTCCCACGGACAACAAAATATCCACGAAAAGAACCGTCCAAGAATCAACGTACTTTTTTCTCTCGCACAAACGATCACAAATGGAATGAATGGAGTATCTCATTTATACCAAACTTCAAAAAGGAGCGTCCCCTCCGGTATTAATAGCTGATCCGGCTTAGAAGTACCGTTGAGGGAGACGCTATAACCGGGGGTTGCATCTCCCGGAATCTGAGATTTATATTGTGAATCACGTCTAAATTATTCCTTCTTACCATACAATTTGTCATGGATTGCAAACTCCCGCCTAGCCAAGATACAAAACACCCGGCCGAACAACTCCAAATCGTCACGAGTAGACAGGGCAAAACGTTCTATCATTTCCTCCTCCTCCTGCTTTACACTGACGGCCAACCGAACTCGCTCTTCGGCCAATCGTACCCGTTCCGGTTCCGGCAACTCCATTGCCCCAACAACATCTTCATAAAAACAGAATGTATCCCACCATGCCATCAATCCCTGACGGCCCAAATCACGAATAGAGCCAAGCGCCTCGGAAATCAGGCTACCAGCCAAAACCCCGTTCTCCATTTCACCCGTGAAATAGTAACAATTACACAACAATCGGCAAATATTCGGAGTACGACACGGTAAAACAATTTTGTCACTTCCCCACGGGGTAAGTATGTCATAAGCCGCATCCAACGCCGTGTTTAAGAAATTCAAGTCTGAATATAACTGGTAAGCATCCATCAAATCCACCACGTAACCGGCCCGAACATCTGCAGGGAGGTTTTTGTTTCCAGCCAGAGGCTCTATAAACCGGGCGATCTCACGCACTCGTTCATGAATTTCATACGTCTCCCCGAAACTCTCTTCCAACCAAGGATAGACGCGAACCATCGAGTACACGGACAAGTAACCATGCAAGAATCCTGACAACGCCGGGGAGGGACAACGCCCCATTTCTAACTCACACGACCGTTTATACAATTCGTGAAATAAACCTTTTTCCATTATTTTGTATCACTCTATTCTTTCAAGAAACGAACTTGGAATATAAGAAGTAGCAATAGAGGCTACCCCATCCAAACGAATAATTACACGTTTATGATTTTTCAAACGTACCAACTCACCTTCCAATCCTTGCAAGGGACCTTTAATAACTCTTACCCGATCACCCCGTTTGATTCCTTTGTTCAAAACCTCCACGCTACCAGTTGAGAAATCCAACAAAAACATGAAATCCTGCATTTGTTTATCCGGAACGATCAGCGAATGGCGTCCCTCAATATCTTTCAAATAAACAATATTCAACGAATGATCATTTATCAAGGAAAAACTTGTTGCCTTATCCGTCCGGATAAATATTAACCCATGAATCAAAAGTACCCGGATCTTTTTACGTCCAACGGGTGTTTCTCGCACCTGTTCTTCCTGGGGCAAAAAATTCTCGATCCCCAGTTCATCCAGCTTTCTTTTGATCAATAATTCCTGATTTACACGGGTATAAGCAGCATACCAGTTTAACTTGTTACACGCAACCATTATTTTTATTCTTTCCCTATTTTCTAGCGAACGATGATTTTCTCTGTCTCTGTAATCCCCGGACACACGAACCGCCCGGACGCGCTTCGCGCACTAACCCTGTCACGGGTCCTGATTTACGGCCATGTGTTCCACGCACTTCACTTTACACAGCAACAATGCATGAAAGCTGTCTGCACGAACGATTCATTTGAATTAAAAAACGATCGTTTAATGATATTAACAAAACAGATCTGTTAAATTGATAACCTAAAAGTGTAAATATCTAATTACAAGAGTCCAAAAAAAATTGACAAATAGATGGTGATATTTAAAATTGATGTATATTTGCAGCGCATTAAACGATCGTTTTTCGATCTTTACAGCATACTAATAAACAACAAATTACCCTCTTTCCCTACCCAAAAATTCTTTACAAAAAACAAATAATATTTTCTTGAAAAAAAATTATCCATTTAACACTATATGTTCTTCATAAAGGCATACAAAAGCCACCGTAATAATCTCCTCTCTCCCATCTCACACCCTTTCATCGCCCTTTCATCGCCCATTGTCAATAGAACTACAAGTGCGAATGAACTCCCCTCAAAGACTTACATCAGATTATTACATGATTATTACTATCTTTTTACCAATAATGACATCAAAATAACCACGATGCAAAGGAACGTGTACTTTAAAGCAATAGATTGACCATTTTTCTCTACCTTTGTTCAGAATTAAAAGCAAACAAGATGCTAGACCATAAACTCACGATCTTTTATCACACGGCAAAACATTTGAACACGACAAAGGCCGCCGAGATATTACGGCTTTCCCAGCCGGCCATTTCCAAAAGTATCAAAGAACTGGAAAAGGGATTGGGGATCACTCTTTTTGATCGTGAGAAAGGGCGGTTGATGCTTACCCCTGCCGGAAAATACCTTTTGGAACAAAGCGAAGAACTGATTGAACGGGAACGCATCATCACCTTCAACCTGCAGCACATGAAAAAAGAGTTCTCCGGAACTTTACACATCGGAGCCAGTACCACGCTATCCCAGTACATATTACCTGAATACTTGGCCCGTTTCCGGGAAACTCATCCCTATATCGAAATAAACCTGATCAGTGGTAACACCTACCAGATCGAGCAGGAATTACTGGATAAAAACATCCAACTCGCCTTCATTGAAGGTGTACCCTCGCAAACGGACATTCACTACATCCCTTTTTTAAAAGATGAAATCGTCCTAGTTACCTCGGCCAAAAATGATTCCCCGGAATCGATCACGAAAGAACAACTGAAGACGTTAAAATTCGTCGTTCGGGAAGAAGGCTCCGGAACATATAATATTATCCAGCGCCAGCTATCCGCAGCCGGGATGTCTATCAACGAGCTAAACCAACAGATCGTTATCGGAAGTACCGAGGGAATCAAACAATACCTCAAACACTCCGATTGCTACGCCTTGGTCTCCGTGTTTTCCATCCAAGACGAATTGTCCTGTGGCCTGCTAAAAATCATCGACATCGACGACCTCGAAATCTCCCGTACGCTCTATGCCATTCACAAGCAGGGCACCATTGATCCCTACGCCGAGCTACTCCTGAGATTCTGCGAATCCCGAAATAGAAAATCGAAACGATGATAAGCGATTTAATCTAAATATGCACGTTACACGTGTACCGGGTAATATCAACAATTGGAAGTTTACTCCCTGCATCATTTACGGCTTTCATAAATACAAGACATTCCTGTTCTGTCATTTTCCCTCTACAATAGGCATAATACAGGAAATCCAGCGTTGTCAGATAAGTAATATCATTTTCAGAACAATACTTTCGTATATCCTTCAAATTACTACTTCCCAACACATCTCGATTATCCCTACAATAAACCATACAAGCACTTTCGCCCTTTCCCAAGGTTCGTTGTAGCAAAAAATATTCTTTTATTGATTCTCCTTTAGGAACGAAAAGTTCTTTCTTCAATCTTGAGAAAAAATGAAGATACTTATCTATGAAATCTTTCGTTTTGGAATTTTTGGAAATTTCATCATAAACTACATCTAATATCAAATATTCATATTCAGGAAATATAGCCGGTAGTAGCGAAAAACAATCAGCTTCCATAAAATGAATAATCACATCAGCATCGAGTACTATCTTCGTTTTCCTGAGTTTCATCAATATTTATTTTATGAAGTAATTCGATATAATGGCCTTCCGAAATTTTTCCTTGCTCAAATAATCCATGCGCCTTTTCTCCAAAATCACCAATAATCAACCCTTCATTTGCCGACTCGTATAAAGCAGTATCATACCCGAAACACCGTGCCGAGCTTTTCACTCCCAAAGCAGCAATCTTAGCACGTGTGGCTTCGGTTATAAGCTTGATATTTAACAACCGATATAACAAAGCCGAACGGGAAACAGAAAAATAATGTTCAAGTTTTAAAACTGTCGCTATGGATATATTTTTAGTTGCTAATTCAGTCTCTGATATTAACTGGCATATACCAGTTTCAGGCATTAACAAGGAAGAAGCAAACATATCAGCACATTGCTCCACCGGATCCTTACTACCATTTCCCGGATTGCACTTGTGTGGTGTGGGATTTTCTTCTATATAAAGATGATACAATTCATGAGCAATCGTAAAATGCTGCCTTCCACGGGATTGATTGGAGTTAACGAGCATAAAACGATGGTCTGATTTATCCTTTAAACACATTCCCGAAAAATTTTCAGACAACGGCCTAAAAATAGTAAGAATATTCAACTTCAAAAGTAAACTTTTTAAAGCAATGGGTTCAGACGAACTAAGCCCATTATCCGAGCGAAACTCAGAAACTTGTTTCTCGATAACAAACTTATTCGGTCTCATGTTGTGCTATACGTTCCATTTTAAGATAAGACATCACAATATCCTTAAAAACTGCTATCTCTTTCAAATCATTCTCTTCTAAATCTGAAATCCTGAAAGCAGTAGCCATAATTTCATTATCCGCATGAATACTATCTTCAAACAACACAAATGCTTCACAACCGAATAGATTTGAAATATTTTCCAAAACAGGATAAGGAATTTCTCGTGTTCCCCCTTCATAATTACTATAGGTAGAACGTTCTACTCCTATAGATTTGGCAACCTCTTCTTGTGTAAAACCGGATAACTCTCTAATTTTCTTTAGATTTTCTCCAACAACTTGATTCATCGTTTTCATGAGTGTTCCCTTTTCATTTCTGTGGCAAAACTACCACTAATTTATCATGCATACAAATTTTGCCACGCTTTTCTACAATTTACTTTCCTATCTCAAATTTGCAAGGACGAATAATATATTACTTTTAGTTATACCATCTGAATATTTCTTATTTCCAAGATTCATATATTTGAGAGAATTTTGCACCGAACAAATAACTAAAGATTATGAGCAAAATTCAACTGAACAAAAATCAAAAGGAAGTACTTTTCATCGTAGCTTTATTTCTTGTACCATTTCTTGATCCGGGCTTTGCCCTTTTACTAGGTCTAATTTTATCGCTGACTATCGGTCACCCGTTCTTGGCAATTAATAGCCGGATCACCCATATACTTCTCCAGATTTCCGTTGTAGGACTAGGTTTCGGTATGAACGTGGAACAAGCCATCGAGGCCGGGAAAACAGGAATCCTGTTCACTATATTTTCCATTGTCGTTACCATCGGTTTGGGATTGTTCTTTACCAGCAAACTAAGAGTCAACCGGGACACCGGATTCCTCGTTTCCGGGGGAACCGCCATCTGTGGGGGAAGTGCCATTGCCGCCTTGGCTCCTGTCATTAAAGCCAAAGACAAGGACATCACCGTGGCCATGGGAACCATTTTCATGCTTAACGCCGTGGCACTATTTATCTTCCCACTGATCGGGCGTTGGTTGGAGATGGACGATCATCAATTCGGATACTGGTGTGCTATTGCCATCCATGACACGAGTTCCGTGGTCGGTGCGGCCAAAACATACAGCAACGAGGCTTTGGCTATCGCCACCACGACCAAACTGATCCGGGCACTTTGGATCATTCCGGTTTCATTGATCGCCGCTTTCTTCTATAATAAAGGAACAAACACCAAATCAAAAATATCCATTCCTTACTTTATATTCTTCTACATTGTCGCCATGATCATCGCTACCTACACACCGCAATGGGGACATCTCTACACTCAAATCGTGGGATTCGCTAAAGTCGGAATGTTATTCACACTATTCCTTATCGGTGCCGGCCTCTCTAAAGATACCATCAAACAAGTAGGTTTCAAACCGATCCTGTTAGGCATCATCCTTTGGATTTGCATCAGCACACTATCAGCTAGCGTGATCATGCTACTATGATGGGGTTATAAAGTTCATAAGGTTTATAAGGTTCATAAAGTCAAAGCGTCCAGTAAGGACGCTTTGTCTATTGCAGCTAGAACAACCATTAAACACGGTTCGAAGGACTCCCGTCACTTTACAAACCTTATAAACTTTACGAACCTTATGAACCAAAATAATTTTTTTTCAAATCTTTTAAAAATAAGTAATACAGATAGTATATATATTTGGGAACGTATTGAAAATCATATCAAAATTATCTAACGAAAATTTTTATGACAATGCGTGCAAATTATTTTAATCTATTACTGGTACTGCTGATGGGGGTTCTTCCCATACAATTGCAGGCCTCGGAATCCGACAAAAATGTGATTCTGTACACTCCCTACACGAAAATCGCTGTTCCACCGGGAGAATCTGTAAACTACAGTATTGACGTTATCAACAACTACGATGTAGTTAAAAACGTGAACTTATCCGTGAAAGGACTGCCACGAGGCTGGAATTACGAACTAAAGGCCGGCACATGGACCATCAGTGAACTTGCGGTCCTACCCCACGAGAAAAAGAACGTTTCACTAAAAGTGGACATCCCGCTAAAAGTCAACAAAGGGACTTACCGTTTCACGGTTGTTGCAGAGGGACTTGGAGAACTCCCCATCGCGATCACGGTCTCCAAACAGGGTACCTACCAAACCGATTTCACCACGAATCAACCCAACATGCAGGGGAACTCCAAATCCTCGTTTACCTTCAATGCCACGCTGAAAAACCAAACAGCAGAACAACAGCTCTATGCGCTGATGGCACAAGCTCCCAGAGGCTGGAACGTGGTCTTCAAGGCAAACTACAAGCAAGCCACATCGGCCCAAGTTGAACCGAATGCCACCCAGAGCATCACGATTGACATTAACCCTCCGGCCAACGTTGAAGCTGGAAGTTACAAAATTCCGGTACGAGCAACGACAAGCACCACCTCTGCCGAGCTGGAGCTGGAAGTTGTGATCACGGGAACCTACCAGATGGAACTGACAACACCCCGTGGCCTGCTCAGCAGCGAGATCACCGCGGGAGATAACAAGAATATAGATTTAATTGTCCAGAATACCGGATCGGCAGAACTAAAGGACATCCAGCTATCTGCCAACAAACCGGTTGACTGGGAAGTAACCTTCGAACCGGCAAAAATCAATCGCTTGAAAGCAGGTGAAACCGCTAACGTCACGGCCACGGTAAAAGCATCCAAAAAAGCTCTTCCGGGAGATTACGTGACTAAAATATCTGCCAAAACCCCGGAAGTAAACTCCTCGGCAGATTTCAGAATTGCGGTGAGAACACCCATGATCTGGGGTTGGATGGGCGTACTGGTCATCCTTGTCGCCTTGGGATGCGTGTACTACCTGTTCCGCAAATATGGAAGGAGGTAGATCATGAGCGAGCCTATCATCGAACTTCATGAACTGACGAAAAAGTACGGGAAATTCACCGCTGTTGATCACGTAAATCTATCCGTCCGGAAAGGGGAAATATTCGGGATTCTCGGCCCGAACGGGGCCGGCAAATCCACGACAATCCTAATGATGCTCGGATTGACGGATCCGACTTCCGGAACGGTACAGGTCTGCGGGATCAATTCAACCCGGAACCCGATACAGGTACGGGAAAAGGTGGGTTACCTGCCGGAAGACGTCGGATTCTATGATGACATGACAGGTATCGAAAACCTGTTGTACACGGCCCGCCTGAACCGGATCCCGGAAGCGGATGCAAGAACCAAGGCCAAGGAATTGCTCGAACGGGTAGGGCTACCGGTTGACACACAGAAGAAAGCCGGGAAATACTCCCGGGGTATGCGCCAACGTCTCGGACTGGCGGATGTGCTGATCAAGCAACCGGAAGTGATCATCCTTGACGAACCGACATCCGGTATTGACCCGGCAGGGGTTCAGGAATTCATGGATTTGATCCGGCAGTTAAGAGAAGAAAACGGGCTGACCGTGCTATTCTCTTCCCATCATCTGGATCAAGTTCAGCAAATCTGTGACCGGGTAGGCCTGTTCGGGGGAGGTAAACTCTTGGCAGAGGTCAACGTCAACGAGTTACAAAACGAGGAACACGGGCTCGAAAATATGTATAACCGTTATTTCGGAGGAGGAAAAAGCCATGAATAAAATACAAAGTCCGTTCTGGGTTATTGTCCGTAAAGAAGTCGCCGACCATGTCAGAAGCTGGAAATTCATTATCCTGATAGCCATTATCGCGCTGACTTGCATGGGTTCCCTCTACACGGCATTAACCAATATCGGAGCAGCCATCAAACCCAATGATCCCGACGGTTCATTTTTGTTTTTGAAACTATTCACCGTATCCGACGGCACCCTGCCCTCGTTCGTGATCTTCATTAACTTTCTCGGACCGTTATTAGGCATCGCGCTCGGGTTTGATGCTATCAATTCCGAACAAAGTAAAGGAACGCTTAGTCGCATCCTGTCCCAACCCATTCATCGGGATTACCTGATCAACGCCAAATTCGTGGGAGCCTTGATCGTTATCGGGAGCATGTTACTAGCCCTAGCACTTCTGGTTATGGGATTCGGGCTAATAGCGATAGGAATACCGCCGACAGCGGAAGAGTTTTTACGCATTATAGCCTTTGTGGTGGTTAGTATTATTTACGTGGCCTTCTGGCTGAACTTATCCATTTTCTTTTCGATAAAGTTCAAGCAAGCCGCCACCTCGGCTCTGGCATGCGTGGCCGTATGGTTATTCTTCAGCGTCTTTTACAACATGATTATCAACTTGGTCGGTAAAGCCATCAGTCCCTCGGCCATGGCTAGCGCCTACCAAGTCATCAGTTATCAGAAATTCATGCTCAACCTGTTACGCTTTGCCCCGAGCATGCTCTTCAACGAGGCAACCACGACACTACTGATGCCCTCGGTTCGTAGCTTGGGCCCCTTGACCATGGAACAGGTTCATGGGGCAATCCCCAGCCCGCTACCACTGGGACAAAGTTTAATGGTTGTCTGGCCGCAACTCACGGGACTGATTGCTGCCACCGTCATCTGTTTCGCACTCTCGTATGGTTCTTTCATGAGAAAGGAGATCAGATCCCGATAAAAAAGAGGTGTGTCAAAAGATTTTTGACACACCTCCCTCTTTCCAAAAAAACAAATCTAAAGGGTCTTTTCAAATTCCTTGGGTCCGGAAACGGTATTCCCGTCTTTACCAAAAAGAGAATTGTACCTACCTGCAGGAAGGTCATCCAACGTGTAATAATTACACTTTTCCCCGACAACAATCTCTTTTGTCAACGCAGCTGCCAACATTCCACCAATCAAATCGGCCAAAGCATTACCACTATTCATATTTTGCTTTAAAGTAACATCTCCAACACGATCGAACAAAACAGCATCTGTTTTCGTTGATTTCAGAATGTATTCAATTTTCACGTGTACTTGATTCAAAAGCGTCGTTTTCCCCCACTCATGTATAACTGTAAACAAAACGGCATCGACACCGAAAACCTCTCCCATCTTTTTTATAGAACGATCAAAAAACATCTCGCTATCGTAAGCACTTTCCTCTTTCAGTATCTCCATAGCCAATAAAGGAGGCATGACATAATAACCTTTTTCGGCCAAAGGTACGACAACAGAACTATAAAACAACTCTTTAGCCTCGACCTTGGTACTTTTATTGATTGGAGGTAAGGCAAGAATACTCAATGGTTTCTCGTCATACAACGATTTATAAGTCTCGGACTTCAACGGACCGGTAGCACCACATCCCGACATGATAACAGCCACGACACCCAGTATAAATAATATTCTCATTCTTCAAATCTTTTCAAAATTCTACTAATAAAAGTTTCTGATTCCGGGTAGAACTCAATCTCTTTCTGCAATAGTTGCTTGCCCTTATCCACCTCCCCGTTCTTTATCAAAAGGAAACCATAATCCGCACATATACCCGGAGCAGGAACTCCCCGGGTCCCTTTTGATTTCAGTATCTTCTCGTAAACTTTCAAAATTTGCCGCATTCTGGTTTCATCAGCCTTTTCGGTATAAGCATATATCGCTTCATCATACCCTCTCCATGAATACAAGGAAGTCGTGGATGCACACGAAATACAAGTGAGGCACCCGATCACAATACAGATATATTTTATCATGGCAGTACTATTTTCTTCGTTTCCTGTAACCCGATAAAAATCTCTTCCCTACGTAACTCTTTTCCATCAAAAAGAACCTTAATACTGTGCTTGCCCGGAGTGATCACGATCGGACGAGCCTTTCTTTGAAATTTCATTTTGAACACCTTATCCACTGTAAAATGATCTTTATCATCAACAACAATCGTGACCCCTGAAGGATAAGCTTGATCTTGCCTCAGAACAATAATAAAAGATTGGTTATCCTTTCCCGAAGACATCGTACTATACATATGCTTACCACATCCGGAGAAACACAATACAGCTATAATTGCAAAAAATAATTGTTTCATCACGCTAGTCCTTTTTTAATTCTGTTACATAATACTTATCCAGCGCATTCGCGTCTATCGTTCCCTCCACCAGAGAAGCCATCGCAACTTCATCCTGAGGAGTATCACCTAACGTCTGCTCAATCCTGATCTTACCCACAACTTTCCCCGGTAATTCAATCATCAATCCGGTCTGGGGATTCTTTACCTGCTTACCTTTTTGCATCACGGCAAACTCATCTCCCGTTTCAATCCCCTGACTCGCTCCCCCGGAGACAAAATACACGCCATCCTCAACAGACAGGATGTAAGCTTTCCAAGGTTTATCCATGCACTTGTTAATAACATTCTCGACTAATTTCGTAATTGCCGCGGAAATGGCCTTTCTGACAACGTGGCATCATAATCTGCCGATTTACCCAATCCCATAACTTTCTTGTTCTCCGTTTCTGCCTCACCCTTCGCTTCCTCGCTGTAAATAACCATTCCGGTAGAAACATCCACTAAGCGCAAATTTACTCCCGCCTCCACGATCTGTTTCTTGCTATTGGAAAAAACCTTTTGTGTTCCGATGGTTTTACGTCCGAATTCCGTTATCGAACCAATAATGATATAGTCCGCACCAATCTGTTGAGACATACCCCCATTTTTTTCTAATTCAGCCACGATCTTGTCGTAATCCTGACGTTCAATTAAAAGAAATTTCCCGGAACTCGCCAACTTGGCAGATAAAATATCAGAAGCCTGTTTACCCATCGGGTCATTGTCTTTATCATAAAAGACACTCTTGGCATATTGCGTCTCATTTGAAAAACGCCCGATAGCCACTTTACGTTTAAGACTCTTTTCCACCTGCCCGAATGAAGCCAAGCAAAAAATGGAAAAAACGATTACTAAAAATAAACTTTTTCCTTTCATACACCCATATAAAATTAACGCCTGTAAACAATTTATTCCTCAAATACAATACAATAATACGTATTTATGAATCGAATTCAAAATATATGGACAATAAACTGAAGTCATATTTGTGTTTTTATAAAAACCACATTATCTTCGCACGACGATAAAAAACGAGTATGATTAAAACTTTTATACTGGCAGTTCAAACTGCACCTACAAACAACGCTGGAATGAATCTATGGGATATGGTCGTAATGGGCGGCTGGTTGATGATCCCCATATTTATATTGTCTGTTATCATTATCTACATTGCTTGCGAAAGATTCTGGCTTATCCGCAAAACAGGGCTAACGGATGTCCCTTTTATGGAAAAAATACAAGAAACTTTGAAAACCGGAAACACACGTGTCGCACTCGAAGAATGTGAAAAAGAAGGCTCTCCACTGGCACACACTATCGCCAAGGGGATCAAAATAAGCAACGAAGACCCGCAAGAAATTCGCCAGGCCATGGAAGACACGGCCAATTACGAGGTCGCCAACTTGGAACGAGGTCTTCCGACCTTAGCCACTTGTGCCGGAACCGCTCCCATGATCGGATTCTTGGGAACCGTGGTCGGGATGGTACAATCTTTTTACGATATGTCCATGGCCGGAAACAGCATCGACATAGGTCTTCTCTCCCGGGGTATCTACACCGCCATGATCACCACCGTGGCCGGGTTAATCGTCGGAATCATCGGCCAACTGGCCTACAACTTTCTGGTTGCCCGTGTTGACAAAATCGTTTTCCGCATGGAACACTACTCCTCTGAACTTATCGAATACCTCCGTCCCAAAAAATAATCTTCAATTTTCAATTATTTCGTCATGGCAATAAAACGTAAAAGCAAGATCAACCCGAATTTCAACATGTCGTCCATGACCGACATATTCTTTCTATTGTTGCTATTCTTCATGATATCCTCGACGTTGATCAATCCCAACGCATTGAAATTATTATTACCCAAAAGCACGAATCAAACTTCGGACAAACCTATCACGGTCGTGTCTATCGACAAAAACTACACGTTCTACCTGAACGAAAAAGTAATCCCTTTCTCCATGCTAGAGCGCCGACTCGTGGAAGAACTACGGGAATTGGAAGATCCGTGTATCTCTCTTCAAGCAGATAAATCTGTTCCCTTGGAACAAATCGTGAAAGTGATGAATATCGCCAAAGATCACAACTACCGCCTTATCCTAAGCACGGAACCCGAATAGCCTCTAAAAATTCATACTACCGGATTAACACAGAACAGGTTCACGAAAAAAAATAATCGTGTAGCTGAAACCTATCGTCCTAGTCGGCGTATACAACCTCACAAGTGAGCAAAACTTGACATTCATCGCTTGTAATGATTATCTCGTTGTAGATAAATATATTAGCAACAATTGTTAAACTAAAACTAACACAGTATGAAACGTTTATTATTTTTATCATTCATCGGGCTGTTTGCACAGTTTCTGGTATCATGCTATCCCGGAGGCGCTGACAACGTGGAGGAGATGGACGTTGCCATAACGAATTATGACAAAAATGCGGACTTCACCAAGTACACCACATTCTCGCTCCCTGACACTATTGTTTATTTCGTGGCAAAAGGAGAAACTCCGAACCACGAATTCGATGCCCAAATCTTACAACTGGTAAAAGACAATTTTACCCAACTCGGATACTCGTACATCGAACCGACTAGCGAGGAGGATCAACAACCGAGTTTCATTGTCACCGTATCAGCTTTCTCTAACGTGAACTACTATTATGGCTCTGACTACTGGTATAACTACTGGGGTTGGTATCCGGGCTGGAACTGGATCTGGGGTCCGACATGGGGTCCGGGTTGGGGTCCTTCATACCCGTGGTACCCGGTAACGGTATACTCTTACAGAAGTGGTTCCATCGTGATTGACATGATCGCAACCAACCAAGAAGCCAGCTCAACCAAGAAAGTTCCTGTACTCTGGAGCGGTATCGCCGACGGTTTGCTACAAGGATCAAAACAATCTATTATTGACAGAATGGAAACAACGATTGACCAGTGTTTCATCCAGTCACCATACTTGAAAAAATAGTAGGATAGATCATTAATTGTCAATTTTAAATTTAAACGATTATGAGAAAGTTATTAATTATATCGCTCATACTATTCGGGCTTAGCCCATTAGTAAAAGGACAAATGCTGAACTTAAACTACCAGATGTCTGTTCCACTTGGAAAAATGAATGACTACGCCGGCAAAATGAGTTTCCGGGGTATGGATCTTGAATACCATCATTTCCTAAACGAGAAATTCTCTATCGGGGGTATGATCGGTTGGAACACGTTCTACAAGGACAAAGGTAAATTAACGGGAGACTTCCTGTTCAAAGGCAGTAAAGATATACACACGATCACCGGTTATCAATACCGTTACATCAACACGGTACCCATCATGGTGATGGGACGTTACTGGCTGACAGATCAAAACACCATGTTCAGACCTTACCTAGGACTCGGACTAGGTACCAGTTGGACAGAACTAAAAACCGATCTGGGACAATTCACTGCCACGAACGCAAGATGGCAATTCGCTTTCGCACCCGAAATAGGTACCATTATCCCCGTCAATGACCAATTTGCATTCAACATCGGGGCTAAATACACCTACGGAACCAAATCCGGGAAAGTGGAAGCCATGCAAAACTTCACGATCAGTGTCGGTATCGTCTTTATGGGAAATTAAACAGGTTAAACAACTAGGTAATCAATAGGGGAATGGAGCCGTGGCAATGTCACGGCTCCATTTACTTTAATCTCCATTTTCCTGACAACAAAAAGTGTTTCGTTTTGAACCAAACCCGTGCGGGTATGGCTATGGACAAAATAAGTTCTATTAGCTTATTTTACACCAGTTATTTGGAATACACACAAAACGAAAAAGGATATGAGAATTAAAGAAAATTATTATTTGGTATTAATCGGATTCGTGCTAATGATTTCTTCCTGCAAGAACGAGACATCGCAACCGATAAACAAGGAGTACGCAACCCTTGTCGTAAAAGACAGTAGTAAAACCCTATCAACATCCTACTCCGCAACGATCCGGGGAAAACAAGATGTCAGTATTTATGCAGAAATATCGGGCAAAATCACCGATATTAAAGTCACGGAAGGACAAAGGGTCAAGAAAGGACAGATTCTATTCGTTATAGACCAGGTACCCTATAATGCAGCCCTGGGAGTGGCAGAAGCCAATTACGCGGCAGCAAAAGTCGGGGTCGCCTCCGCCCGTTTAGACTATGACAACACGAAGGAGTTATACGACAACCAAGTTGTATCCGATTATGAACTCCAAACGGCCTTAAACCAGTTACACACGGCAGAGGCAACTCTGGCACAAATGGAGGCATCTCGAGTCAACGCGGCAAACAACCTTTCCTACACGGAAATCAAAAGTCCATCAGACGGGGTGATCGGTACGATTCCCTATCGCCAGGGAACACTCGTTAGTTCAACGATGTCCGAACCGTTAACAACCGTGTCCGACAACTCAGAAATGTACGTATATTTTTCCATCAACGAAAACAACCTGCTTAACATGGCACGGGAGTACGGAACTCTGGAAAAAGCACTGGAACAAATGCCCGATATTCAACTCAAATTGAGCGACGGAACCCTATACAACCAAACCGGACGGGTGGCCAGTATCAGTGGTGTCATCAACGAGAACACGGGAACGGCATCCCTACGGGCAGTCTTCCCCAACCCGGACCGACTTCTTCATAGCGGGGCAAACGGGAGCGTGGTTATCCCCGAAACTTACACCGATATTATTCTAATTCCACAAGAAGCGACCTTCGAGTTACAAGACAAGGTTTTCGTTTACAAGATTATTGACGGCAAAACCAAGTCAACACAAATTACCGTTTCTTCCACCAATGACGGTAAAGAATACATCGTACTCGACGGGTTAAAAGTCGGGGATGAAATTATTGCATCCGGTGCCGGACTGCTCAAAGATGGAGTCCAAGTGAAAAGTGTAAACACCACGTCTCCTGAAAAATAAAAGAAGCCATGAAAGAAAATAGATTTATACAACGCCCCGTACTGGCTATTTGTATATCCATAGCCATCGTATTCTTGGGGTTACTGGCATTGCAATCCCTGTCAGTAGAAAAGTTCCCGGACATCGCTCCGCCTACAGTTCATGTCTCCGCATCCTACATGGGGGCAAGCGCAGAAACCGTCCAGAAAGCCGTGATCGTCCCCCTGGAAGAAACGATCAACGGGGTGGAAAACATGACCTACATGGAATCCTCCGCATCATCAGGTTCCGCCAGTATCAACATTTACTTCAAACAAGGAACAGATCCCGATCAGGCAGCCGTGAACGTGCAGAACCGGGTATCGGAAGCACAAGGACAACTACCGAGTGAGGTCACCAAAGTAGGTATCACGGTCGGGAAGAGACAGATCAGTACTCTTGCCATTCTAGGTATATACAGCCCGGACGACTCATTCGACGAGTCATTCATTACAAACTACATCAATATCAATATTGCTCCACAGATACAGCGTATCGAAGGCGTCGGGGAAGTCCGGAGCATGGGAGCCACGTACAGTATACGAATCTGGTTAAACCCGGAAACGATGGCCCACTACAAACTTGTCCCGGCAGACATCACGGCCGTGCTGGATGAACAGAACATTGAATCCTCCATGGGTTCTTTCGGAGAAAACTCTGACAATGTATTCACGTACACGCTGAAATACAGGGGACGTTACCAGACCCCGGAAGAATTCGGTGAACTGGTGGTACGTTCCACCGCGGACGGAGAAGTCCTAAGGTTAAAAGATGTCGCCGAAATCGAATTGGGAGACCAGAGTTACAGTTATGCCGGAGGGATCAGCGGACACCACGGAGTGACCATGATGATCAACCAGACTGCCGGTTCCAACGCCACGGAAATCAACTCTCAAATAGAAACATTACTGGAAGAATTATCAGAATCATTCCCCGCAGGACTTGATTACCTATATCTCCAGAATACCAATGATTTCCTTTTTGCCTCTATCGGTGAAGTTGTCAAAACATTGCTGGAAGCCATTATTCTCGTCGTACTGGTAGTATTTTTCTTCCTTCACGACTATAAACTAACCTTAATACCCACACTTTCACTCCTCGTATCCCTTATCGGAACTTTTGCTTTCATCTACTTGATGGGATTCAGCTTGAACCTACTCACGTTGTTTGCCCTGGTACTGGTGATCGGAACAGTTGTCGACGACGCCATTGTCGTCGTTGAGGCCGTACAGACTCAAATGGATTCGGGAGAAACAAACTCTGCCACTGCAACAAGTCACGCCATGCATGACATCACGGCAGCAGTCATCACGTCCACGATCGTATTCATGGCTGTATTCATCCCCGTATCCTTCATAAGCGGGACAAGCGGAACATTCTACAAACAATTCGGTCTGACAATGGCCGTTGCCGTTGCAATCTCTGCCGTCAACGCCCTGTCATTAAGTCCGGCACTAAGCGCACTATTACTTCAACGGAAATCCAAAGACCGCAAACTGACCACCCTCGTCAAAAAAGCATACAGTATTTCCTATCTGGCACTGTACAACAAATACCAATCCGGATTGCGCCTCATGTTTAAACGGAAATGGATTGCCGGAATAGCACTCGCTTGTTCCATTGTCCTTGCCGTTCTCCTGATGAATAACACGAAAACCGGTTTAATTCCCGATGAAGACACGGGTACCTTGTTCGTTTCCGTCAGCACCGCACCCGGAAGTAATATGCAATTCACGATAGGGGTCATGGACCAGATTGAAAAGATTGTTCTGTCCTATCCCGAGATAAAAGCCTATTCCAGAGTAGTAGGCCATAGCATGACAGGTGGTTCCGGTTCATCCAGCGGGATGCTTATTATCCAGCTCAAGGATTGGTCCGAACGGAAAGGTGACGAACATTCCTCCACGGCAATCATGAATCGACTCAACCGGGATATGCAACAAGTTACAGAGGCCTCGGTCTTCGTCATGGCTCCAAGTATGATTGACGGATACGGTACGGGAAATGCCGTGGAACTCTACCTGCAGGACAAGAAAGGCGGGGAAATCAATGATTTTTATGATGTTGCCCAAAACTTTCTCAGCGCACTGAACCAACGCCCGGAAGTCATGTCCGCTTTCAGCTCCTTCAGAGTGGATTACGTACAATACGTGGTGGACGTGGATGCAGCAAAATGTAAGCGGGCCGGGATCTCCCCTTCCGATATACTGGATGTCATTTCCGGGTACTACGGTGGAATCTATGCCTCCAACATCATTCGTTTCTCAAAAGTATACCGGGTCATCATCCAAGCCAGCCCGGAATATCGGCTGGACACACATTCCCTAGACAACATCTATTTCAAAAACGGGGATGAAATGGCCCCGGTCAGCCAATATGTAACACTAACCAAAACCTCCGGTCCGGAAAGTCTGAGCCGCTTTAACCTGTTCAACTGTATCTCGGCCAACGTAACCATGGCCAACGGATACAGTTCAGGAGACATCATCAACGCCATCAAAGAAGTGGCACAAAATACATTGCCGGAAGGATACGGCTACGAGTTCGGAAGTTCCTCCCGTGAACAAAGCCAATCAGATAATACAGTATTTATCCTTATCGTTTGTGTAGTATTCATCTATCTGTTACTTTGTTCTCTCTACGAGAGTTTCTTTGTCCCGTTTGCCGTTATCCTCTCCGTGCCTTTCGGAATCCTGGGATGTTTCATCGCGGCACAGGTATTCGATGTCGAAAACAACATTTACCTGCAAACAGGTATGATCATGATCATCGGTCTGCTGGCCAAAACAGCCATCTTGATCACGGAATATGCAGCCCAGCGTCGACAAACCGGAATGAGTATTGAAGATGCGGCATTCGACGCTGCCAAAGTCCGCCTGCGTCCCATCTTGATGACCGTACTTACCATGATCTTCGGTATGTTGCCCCTGCTCTACGCCAGTGGTGCGGGAGCTAATGGGAATCGTACTTTGGGAGCCGGAGTTGTCGGAGGCATGATCATCGGAACAATAGCCTTGCTATTCATCGTTCCTCCCCTTTTCATCATCATGCAAAGACTTCAGGAAAAATACGGTTTTATCATTCACAAAAAGAAAGAAGAACGTTATGAATAAAATAATTATTTGCAAGATACATCGCACCATCGTTTCATGTATTTTCATACTCACGATGGGGAGCTGCGGCATATACGAGACATTCCAAACGCCTCGCTACGATATAACAGACAAAGCCTACGGGGACATCATTTCCCCGGATACGGCCTCAACAGGAAATATACACTGGCAAACCTTTTTCCAAGATGAAAAACTACACGCTTTGATAGAAACCGCCTTAAAGAATAATGCCGATATGCAAAACGCAATCTTGAAAATTCAGGCAGCACAAGCCTCTCTCAAAGCATCAAAATTGGCATTTCTCCCCTCGTTCAACGTTTCACCCAGTGCAGATTTCGATGGTTCCTGGGACGTTCAATTACCTGTAAATGCAAGTTGGGAAGTCGACTTGTTCGGGAACCTGCGTAACGCCAAGAAAAGGAAACAGGCGGCTTACCTCCAATCAGGAGCTTACATGCAAGCTGTACGCTCGCAATTGATCGCCACGGTAGCCTCCACCTATTACACATTGTTATCCCTCGATGCACAATACAAAATCTACGAGGTAACAGAACAGAGTTGGAAACAAAACGTGGAAGTCACCCGCCGGTTGATGAAAGCCGGGAAATACAATGCCGCCTCACTTTCACAAACAGAGGCAAATTATTACAATGTATGTAATAACCTGATCGATATCCAACAAGAGATTCAACAAACGGAAAATCAACTTTGCGCCTTACTCGGGGAAACACCCCACCCGATCGAGCGAGGAGAACTCGCTGACTGGTTGGCTCCAGAAGTGATTCATGTGGGAGTACCACTTCATGTTCTCTCCAATCGTCCGGACGTAAAACAAGCCGAGTACACTTTGGCTCAGGCATTTTATGCCACGAACGAGGCTCGTGCAGCCTTCTACCCCGCTTTGACCATATCGGGAAACTACGAATTCCGACACTCGCTATACGATATTGTTGGGTCGCTCGTACAGCCCCTATTCCAAAGAGGGACACTAAAAGCCAATCTTGACATTGCCAAAGCCGAACAGAAAGAAGCCGATATATCTTTCCGTCAAACAATCATTGAAGCCGGCATCGAAGTGAACGACGCCTTGGTTGCAGTGAAAAGCGCACGGGAAAAAGCAGAAAATTACTCAAAACAAGTAAAACATCTACAAGATGCGGTGAAAAGCACCCAGTTACTCATGAAACACGGGTCGACCACTTACCTGGAAGTGTTGACAGCCCAACAAACCTTGTTGGAAGCACAAGTAAATCAAGTGACCAACCACTTGACGGAAATTTCCAACACGATTACGCTCTATCAGGCTCTCGGAGGAGGGAGATAGTTTCATAGATTGAAATACGGATCGAATCATCTTTTTGTATTCATCCGTATTTCTTATTTTTGTAACTAAAATTAAACAAGGATATGGCAAACATCGACATTCTTTCTTCCCTGATAACCAACAAACAAGTCGAACAAGAGGTATTGTTCGCTGAATTACAAGTCGATAGTTTCGACCACACCGTCCTGCAGCAATTCCCACCCATATCCAACATCATTATAAACATTGTCATTTTAAAAGGAACGCTTCAAATTGTCATTGATAACATCCGGCATAAATGTACCCCTTCAAACAATAATATCGTCAACATTAAACCGGTGAACACCATCACCCAGATGACACCGGGTAACGACTTTAAAGGACACATCATCATCCTGCCCAAATCATTCATGGACAGAGCAGATCACGGGGTCAAACCGATCCCCTTCCGGGATGTCCTTTCCATGCGTTTTCAACACACGATCACAATCCCCAAGGCCGGAATCGAAATTTTGGCAGACTATTTCCGTCTCATCGTGGAAAACTCGCAAACCAATGAAAGCCCGTTAAACCGAAGTATCTTCGAACATGCAGTTTTACTGTATCATTTAAAGGTTGCACAAATGATCTTCGCAGAGATGGAAAAACAACAGAAAAAAAGATTAATCTCTCGCTCTTCATTACTCTGCAATCAATTTACCCAGCTTCTCACGCAACATATAGAAGAAGAGCACGAAGTTTTGTTCTACGCGGACAAATTGAACATCACCCCTCATTACCTCACAAAAATAACACATAAATATATCGGATTCGCGGCAAATAAAGTGATCGCCAATGAACTAATCACCCAAGCCTCACTACTACTCCGGAATCCGGATTACACGTTGCAACAGATTGCCGACCGCCTTCACTTCTGCGATCAATCCTCGTTCGGAAAATTCTTTAAAAAACATACAGGAAAAACTCCCGCTACTTACCGGGCTGATACCAACATTCCGATAGAATAATTACTGATTCAGCCATTGCTTGAACTCTTGAATCCTCTCGGAACTCACGATTGCCTCAATTCCGGCAGGAGGTGCCGGGGTTAACACGATCTTGATTCTACTGTTGGAATATTTCACCATCTCCTTGATCGAATTATAGCTGATAATAAATTTCCTGTTGATCTTGAAAAACTGTGCCGGATTCAATTTTGTCTCTATACCACTGATCGTTTGATCCAAAATATAATTTTGCCCGTCACGGGTGAAAAGTACCAGATACTTTCCGTCCGCCATGAAATAGGCAACATCTCCCACCGTCACGGATTTCATCTTCGTCCCCACGGTAACCAGGAAACGCTCCTGATACACGGTCAACGATGCCACGGGGAAAGGAGCATTTACCGGGGAAAGCGATTCCAACTTATTCAATGCTTGCTGTAACTCTTCCTTGTCAAAAGGCTTTAATATATAATCAATCCCCTGATATTTGAATGCCTTGAGCGCATATTCATCATAAGCCGTGATAAAAATAACCGGTACCGTGATCTCCACCTGCTCGAAAATATCAAAACTCTGCCCGTCCCCCAGATGAATATCCATGAAAATCACATCGGCTTTATTCTTCTTCAACCATTTCACGCTCTCGCTCACCGAATCCAGTTTCGTCAATATAGTGATCTCCGGGGCAACCTCTCCCAACAGCCGTTCCAACTCTGCCGCTGCAAGATATTCATCTTCAATTATAATTGCATTCATAGGCTATTTTTATCAATACTTTCTCCGGATTCTTTCATCCATCGTTTCTGTATTCACAAAAATAACGAAAATAATTCATGTAACAATAAAAACAGCCGTGGGGAACCACCCCCACGGCCTTCCAACTACTAGATCAACCTAGTAACATACAAATTAATTGTGCAAATTCGGATTAGATTCCGTTGCTTCTTTCGGGAAAGCGATCGTATACCGGGAATCATCTTTAGACAAAACCTGACGATCTTGTTCTCCTTGATCTGTCGTATAAACTTTCACTATCTCCGGACGATCCGTACGACGCAAATCAAACCAACGATGTCCCCCTTCAAGAGCTAATTCCCTAGCTCTTTCGTTCGCAATCTCTACTAGTAACTCTTCAGCCGTCATTTGATCTATCTCTGCTGCTCTTTCCTCATAGTAATCAGGTTGTAATCGCACTTTAATTAACTCTTTCAGCCTGTCTTTAGCTTGATCCAGTTTTCCATCAACATGAGCCGCAGCTTCCGCTGCTATCAAATAAATTTCGGAAGAACGGATAGAAACCTTGTAATTAGAATTTGGTCCTCCTTTGGTCGGAACATATTTATCATTTTTACTTGTAAAATACAGGTTAAAACGTAAATCATTTACAGCATCATATTTTTCTATCAATGACGGAAGAAGCTCTGTATATGAAGTCATATCATTGTCTCCCCATTCTTCAAGACACAAAATAGCTTCTTTTGAATTGATATTATAAGGTTCCGTAAAATCTGCACTAGTCAAATCCTCCAGAGGAGAAGAAGACAGTAAACCTTCTGCAAGATTCATCGCATTCTCCCATTCTTGATGGTAAAGACGTACGCGCGCCTCGAATGCTTTTGCAGATTTTTTGGAAAACCGATAAAGAGTAGAAGCAGGTTGCTCGTCAACCGTTAAAACTTCGTTAGCCGCAGCAATATCTTCAAATATCTGATCATAAACTTCTTTTACCGTCGAGGGAGAATACGCCTGTTCTATGTCTATTTGGGTTGCTAAAGGAATCCCTTGATCCGTTTCTGCCGTCGAAGGATTGTAAGGTTTCCCGTAAAGATTCAACAAATCAAAATGCATATAAGCACGCAAAAGATAAGCTTCTCCTAATATCTGCTCACGAGAATCATCCTCCGTATCAATATCCGCATTCATTACATCATCAATAACGCTATTAGCATAAAATATCACTTTATAAGGAGTTCCCCACGGATAAGATTCTTCCATATTCACAGAATTGTCATTCCAAATAGCAAAATCTATCAACCGAGGATAAGCGTAAGCACTACCGGAAGGAATTACCTCGTCAGCCCGTAAAGCTAACAAATATTTATAGCCAGACACCGCCGTATAACCAGAAGTTATCAAGGCTCTGAATTCCGTTACTTTTTCCGGAATTACTTTCCCCACGGGTTTCACATCCAAATAATTACAAGATGTGAACAAGGCAAGTAAACTTATTATATATATTATTCTTTTCATTTTTACCTAGTTTTAAAATGACACATCTAAACCTATTGAGAAAGTCCGTGCAAGGGGTTGCGTGTAAATATTTCCCCAAGTCTCAGGATCAAAATATCCCTTGTAATTTGAAGCAATCACAAACGGATTCCGAGCTTCAAAACTAATTCTGGCAGAGCCTATATGTAACTTATCTGCTATTTCCCGAGGTAAATTATACCCTAAGCGAATACTACTTATCCGCCAATAACTCATATTCTTAAACCAGTAATCATAGTTACTAAACGAATTTCCTCCTAAATCCAATCCATTTACCCATTGATAATAATTTACCAATCGCATATTCTCTTCCATCGTATAATTCACCAAACGAGGATATTTTCCAGTTGTATTAGAAGGAGACCAGATGTCTAAAGCCCGTTTCGAATAATTCTGACCGGGAGACGTTTCACTCGGTGAATAAAATGGAGTTTCTTGCATCAACTGATCTATCACAAAACTAGAACTTACCGTAAGATCAAAATTCTTATAATAGAATCGATTGATCCAACCTCCTGTAAATTTAGGCTCTGTTGTTCCTGCATACACGAACAAGTCTCGATACTCTGCATTTGTCAGCGAAGATGTCGGATAGCCAATATTCCATTCATCCGTTATAGCATAAAAAGTCTCAAAATTCACCTTCTCGCCTGCTTTATTATAAAACATCGGTAGTCCGTCTTCATCCAATCCTGCTGTTCTCAATTTGAAAAGAGCCCCAATGGAATGTCCTTCCAAAGAAGGAGAATACGAATCATCTCTCACTTGAATCTTATCCACATTACTCGTGTTATGGGCAATATTGAAATCCATCTTCCAACGGAAATTCGGAGTACGGATATTCTCCGTAGAAAGAGCAAATTCAATACCCTTATTGGAAACCTCAGCCCAGTTCATCGTAGAAGAAGAGAAACCATTTTCAAGCGGCAAAGCCCTTGCCCCGATCAAATCTTCACTTTTCCGATAATAAGCATCAACTGTAAAAGAGAGACGATTATCCAAAACTGCCATATCAATACCAACATTCCAGTTTTTAGTTTTCTCCCAACGCAAATTTTGATTAGGAGGAGAGGTCACGTTAATCGTCGGTTCATTTAAACCAGGCAGAACCGTTGTCGAATTCCACTCCCCGACAACATAAGGAGAGGTATTCTTATCCACATTTCCCTGCAGACCGTATGATACACGCAATTTCAAATCATTCAACCATTCAACATTACTCAAGAATTCTTCCCGATTAACATTCCATGCGGCAGAAGCTGCCCACAATGGCAGATATTTGTATTTACGAGCAACACCAAATAAATTCGAACCATCAAAACGCATACTTCCAAAGAATGTATATCGATTATCATAAGTATAAGACCCGGTCATATAATAAGACAGATAACGATCCTCACTCATGGTCTTTTGATATTGTTTCCATTTCGATGACGACATGGAAGAAGTACTGTAACCGTCCGGGAATACGAGAGGCTGGGTCGTCAAAGCTCTGGAATCATAGCCAAAGCCCTTGGTATGAACATTTGTATTCTTATTCCCTCGCATTTCAAAACCGGCCATGAAATTCACGGAATGACGCTCGGCAAAAATATGACTGAACTCCCCTTGTATCTTCCATTGGTATTGTGACATATCAGCAGCCCAGTTCTGAATAATTCCACCATCTGGCAAAAAATATGTCCCGTTATAGTTAGAATCTTCCCTATATTTTCTCACGAAATATGTTTCTTCGTCTGCAAATTTCTCTGTCTTCGAATCCTCTAGCTGCATCGAAAACTGTGTTGTCAAAGATAAGAAAGACCATGGCTTGTAATTTAAAGTTAACATAGGCTTAAAAGCCAGATTCTTTAACCAATAATCTGTATTTTCACGTTCCTCCAGTAAATTAAATTCCAAGTAAGCATCATCCAACCCCTTTATATCCTGGTCATAAACATACTTACCATTTTCATCACGAACATTCAAATAAGGATTCACATTACGAGTATAATAAGAAGGATTCGTGAAAGAATCCGAATCTGTGATATAACTTTTCCGTTTACTGTGAGACATGAATAAAGAAAGACCAAGAGTCAAGTTATCTCTCAAATCAAAATCAGTCTTCATAGTACCTGTAATCCGCTCAAAATTCGTCCCAATCGTTGTACCTTCTTCATTATAATAACCGATCGAAGCATAGTAACGAGCTTTTTCAGAGCCTCCTGATACACTTATATTATATTGCTGATTCACAGCATTCTGATACACAAGATCTCCCCAATCGGATCCTGTTGTACGCAAAGCATTAATCTCGTTCTGAGTCTGTGCAGACAATGCATTAAATCCTCCTTCTTGGAAAGCACTTAACTCTCCCGAATTTGACAAAATTCGAGCCACACTTCCGTAGTTAGAACGATACGTCAACTCAGGTATACTCGCCATACCTAACTCGAAATCCACTTTTTCAGAAGCATTCATTAAATTCAATTTCCCCAAGTCAGGTTTCGTTGTTATAAACATTGCCGCTGACGCATTCACCCGCATTTTTCCGGCAGATCCCTTTTTGGTGGTTACAACAATGACTCCATTTGCTGCACGTGCTCCATAAATAGCCGTGGCCGAGGCATCCTTTAAGATTGTTATACTTTCAATATCCGCCGGGTTTACCCCTGCAATGGAAGTATTATACAAGTTATCAATATTATCCTTGTCACTAAAATTTTCTGGAATATCATTCCCTTCCAAAATCATCCCATCCAACACCCAAAGCGGATCTGTACTTCCCGTCAGAGAAACCGTACTACGGATTCGCATCTTGTTCGGGGCTCCCGGAGCCCCATTCGTGGGGATAGACGTCATACCGGCAACCTGCCCTTCCAACAACTGGTCAATACTAGCAACACCGATGCTCTTTATATCATCCATCTTTACGGTCTGAATCGCCGATGTCGATTTACGTTTCTCGATCTGTTGGTAACCCGTCACCACCACCTCGGTCAACTGCTCCTGATCCGGTTGCAACATAACCTTAAATTCCGTGGTCTTCGTCACGTCCAGTTTCGCATTTTTATAACCGACAAAACTAACCACCACATATTTCACCGCTTTCGGCACTTTCAATTCAAACTTTCCGTCAAAATCAGTAATCGTTCCCTTCGGGCCGAGATTCTTAGCCTCTGCCGCATCCGGGTCAATCATTACCGTAGCTCCAATCAAAGTCTCGTTCGTCACGGAGTCCATCACGACTCCTTTGATCGTACGATAGTCGCTCTCGCTTTGGGCAAACAGCCAAAGCGGACACAATAACGCAATTAATAATAAACTTTTCTTCATGCTAACTTATTTAATTTGTATGTTATAAGGTGTAAAATCATCACATATTCAACGCCTCTTTCACCCGAATAATCAAATCCTCGTAATGATTACGAGTTTCTACATTACCCGTGTTTCGTTTATTTTCCGCTAATTTTAAAATTTTCAACAATTCGCCTCTCTTCACCGATACAGCCTCGGAAACTCTACCCATGGAAGAGAAGTGTAAGGTCCTCAATTGAACCTCTTCTCTAGGCTCAATCGTAAATTCGGGAACTTTAGAGGCAAAACAACACGTGTTTGAATGATGTAACGCTTTCTTGGTTGTTTTCTCCACAGCCCTATTCGAGCTAACGATGATCGCATCGACAAAATTCTTTTGTGTCATCCGCTCGTAGATAGATAAGTTACGCCCAGCCTTACTGCTGGCAAATATCACGTTATGAATATCCGCGAACATCTCTTCCGGCGTGTAACTCTTCGCCCGGCCTAAAGTCGCTTCAGAATCAAACATACGCAACAAACGCTCGTCCTTCAACAGATTATAGAATGTAGCGTACTGCAACTCACGTGCAACCGTGTAAGGAGAATATTCCACGCCCATCTGAATCGGGTAACTCTTCTTCCAGACCTCAGCACCAAACAACCATTCCGGAACAATAAACACCTCTTCAATCAAGTACTTCACGCTCTCTTTCTGAATCTCTTTCGGCACCGGGATATACCGATCCTCCGGACTTCCCTTCACCGGGTTATTGATATAAATACCTCCCACGTTAGCTGTAACATGCCCGGCATACATCTTCCATTGGTTAATCACCGCCATCAATAATTTTCCTGCCTCCGCAAAAGATTCTCCGTCTTCCTCTGTCCATGCGACAATATTCGGAACAATCCGTTTCAGATTCATAATCCCGTAACGATTGGCTTTCACGATGTCATCTCCAAGGTCTTCATCCTGAGAACGAGGATCGATCGGATCTTTCGGGTCTTGTTGCTCGCCATACCAGTACATCGGGTCTCCTTCATGCTCTTGAATCCATTCATTCAATATCGGCAACTCCTCTTGAGGTGTCGCCGTGTCTAGCCAACGATAAGCCCAGTTAATCGCGAACTTGTCATACGTCCCGATTTTAGGAGTAATTTCCTTTACCCCGTCTCCCGGTTGTGCCACGTAGTTAAAACGTGCGTAATCCATGATAGAACTTGCCGTTCCTCCCATTTTTGCCGTAAAGCTCGGCGATCTCAAAGAATCCACGGGGAAAGCATGAGAAGCACCCATGTTATGCTTCAACCCGAAAGTATGCCCTACCTCGTGAGAAGAAACAAAGCGGATAGCACTGGCCATATGCTCGTCGCTCAATTTATTTGCACGGGCTCTCGGATCTATCGGTGCTGTCTGTACTCGCATCCAAGTATGTAATAATGACATCACGTTATGCCACCAAACCACGTCAGCCTCGATAATCTCTCCTGAACGGGGATCAACCACGGACGGCCCCATAGCATTAGCCTGCTGAGATGCCGCATAGGTGATGACCGAATAACGAATGTCGTCTATGTCAAAATCTTCATCACCTTCCGGTGCATCCTTCGCAACAACAGCATTTTTAAAACCTGCCGCCTCAAATGCGGCCTGCCAATCCCGTACTCCTGCTTTAATCTCTTCTCTCCACTGTTTCGGGGTAGAAGGATCTATATAAAACACGATCGGTTTCACAGGCTCTACGACCTCTCCTCTTTTATATTTCTCTATATCTTCCGGTTTTGGTTCCAATCTCCAACGATGAACGAATTCCCGTTTTTCCACTTGCTGTTGCTCGTCTGTAAAATAAATATGCTCCGTGGCAAAAAAACCTACACGGGGGTCGGCGAAACGTGGCTTCATAGGAACCTTAGGTAATAACACCAAATTTGTTGTCGTTTCAACCGTAAGAGGTACCGCCACGCCGCCATCAACCACCTGCGTCGTCATTAACGCCTTTACCACCACATTCTTGGGGAAAACCTTCACGCCCAATATCTTCGACAAGTCCTTTTTTACCGAACCGCCTAAAGCAATTTCATTATATATATCATTAAAACTTTTCTCACTTCCGTCAAAAATCTTGTTCACCTTGATAACCACGGAAGTCGAATCCTTCCCGTAAGCCTCGATCGGGAAATACTCGATCACGGACTCGCGATAATTGGCTTTCACAGATTCACTGATCGCATCTCCCTCGGGTACACTTACCTTTCCATTGTAAGTTGTCACCCACACCTTGTTCATAGATTTATCTTTATAGAAACGCACGAGCTTGTCATTCGACTCCATTCCTCTATTCAAGCCTGCATCATTCAACTCGTAAGGTACTCCCGACACTTTATTAACGATTAGAAGATCACGTCCCATCAACGAATCAGCCACCTCGAAATAGTAATCATTCTCAACCGTTAAAATCTTTACCATACCTTCAGTAATCTTGGCTTTTTTCACCAAATCCCCGTAAGCATCCGGTTTAGACACTTCCGTTGTATCCTTGGCATGTTTTTTCTTTCGTCTTTCCAGAGAATATCCCGGTTCTGACAATAATGATAGGGCAACAAGGGCTATCGCACCTAAAATGAATGTTTTTGTTCTTACCATACTTCTTTTATTCATTAAATCTATCTGGTTAACTGATTCTTTACAATGATAAGACAGATTTCAATCAATAAAAATAAAAGGGGAGTGAAACCCCGAAAAAAAGGAGTGAATCATCGATTTTTTGTTATAAACGATTTTTTAAAAGAGGTAGTCGACAAACGTAACATCCATTTTCACAATCACATACAAATTTCTCACCAGAATAAAAGTCATAAATGGCCTGAATGCGTTCGAAACCCACGCCCATGGACTCCTCGCTAGATTCTGCACGGGGCTGGTAATTATTCTCCACGATTAAACATTCATCCCGATCATAAATTTTAATATGCAAGGGATTTTGTAAAGTCACCTGATTATGTTTTATAGCGTTCTCTACTAACATCTGTAAACTGATCGAAGGAACCTTTGCTTCCAAACAATCCGGTCTCACATCTATGGACAAATCCAACTGATCCCCAAAACGAATCTTCTGCAAAAAATAATATTGCCGGGTAAACTCGATCTCTTCCTTCACCGTGGACAAGCTTTCGTTTCTTGTCTCCAGCAAATAGCGATACACCTTTGATAACTTCAACACGAATTCCCTCGCCAAAGTCGAATCCGAACCAATCAACACACTCAAGGAGTTCAAGGAATTAAACAAAAAGTGAGGGTTAATCTGATTTTTCAACTGTTGTAAATGCAGTTCCATAGACTCCTGTTCCAAACTACGCCGCAAACGGTATTCCTTACGCCATTTATGCTGGGCAAAAAGTAACAAAATTGCGAATATAACTACTGTAATCAAGGCAATCATAGCCGTGTAACGATGAAATTCATCCAATATCTCCCGATTTCCATACTGCGGCACGTTAACGGCAATCACCCACTTTTCACTCCCGACAAGTAGGGGATAGTAAATTCGAAGCACCTGTGAAGACAGAAAATTAGAATGAACCATAATTTCCAATTCACTCTGACTTTTTAATACTTCCTTGATAGAATCCAACTCTTCTTTTTGGAAAGGTGAGGTTCCCAATAAATTTTCATCGGGATGCGAAAGTAATATACCCCGTTCATTTACAATAAACACGTAACTTGACACCTTCCCTGTAACCTCTGCAAAGTATGAATGTAAGTCTGTCAACGAGATATCAAATCCAAAAAGAATACGCCGGGTCGCTGTCGGTTCAATAGCCTCGATTGTTGTCCAGTAAGTCTTTCCATCCTCGTGGTACGTACCACTAAAATGGTGATCCGCATGTGAATCCAATAAGGTATACATATACTTTAACTCGATCCCGGAAAGTTTCATCTTGCGTAACTCGGAACTATTCCGTTCCAACAACCGTAGAGAATCATTGGTGCCCCTGAAAAACCAAGTTCTACTTAATTTCGGGTCCAATTGTTGCATCGTCTTCAAAAGCGAAAATAAATCCTGCTCCCGGTAAGATTCACTTTTCCCAAAAAACTCTCTCGCCAATCGCTGTAATTCTTCGGTTTTCTTAAATTCATACGCAACAGATTCTGCCCGGTATCGACAAGCCTCTCGTGCATTCGCATTATTCATATCGTTCCCCACGTCACTAATCTTTTCCCCTATTAAATAAATAGCGGCAATGAATAAAGCTAACAAGATTAATCCTATCGATATTATATTGGTCCGAATTCTCATGTACACAAAGGTAATGAAACAATTGAAAATTGAAAATGAAGAATTGAAAATGAAAGAAAATAAAAAAGGGCGAGTCACTTGAACTCGCCCTCTCTTCTAAATTCGGCATCGACCTACTCTCCCACCCAAGGGCAGTACCATCGGCGCTAACGGGCTTAACTTCTCTGTTCGG
>NZ_JADMSV010000010.1:0-124155 GCF_015560935.1 Butyricimonas sp. BSD2780061689_150309_C8 | reverse complement strand
TTTCAATTAAGGTAATTAATCATTCTGGAATTCAAATCGTTATAAAGAATTTACCAACTATTTTTGGCCACATGGCCAAAGTTGGAAGTCATTCACGGCTTCCAACTTTTAGTTTTTATCTTTTAGTTTTCCTGCATCCACTCCATGTTTGTCGGGTATTGGAACACTTTCAGTTTGAAAAGTGGGAGAATGGCAAACAAGTGGTCGAAAATGTCGGCTTGTACCCGTTCGTAGATTACCCATTGTTTTTGTGCCGAGAAACAATAGATTTCTAACGGGATGCCCGTCGGGGTGGGTTGTAGTTGCCGTACCATGTGGGTCATGTCGAGGTTAATGTTGGGATTGGCGGCAAGCCACGCCTCCATGTATTCCCGGAAAGTCCCGATGTTGGTCAGGCGGCGTTTGTCAAGCGGGTTTTCCACGCTGGCATTATATTCGTTCAGTTCCTTCATCTTGCCCTCTATGTAACTTTTGAGCAGTGCGGATTGTTTAAGGTTTTCAAGGTCTTCGTTCGTGAGGTAATGCACGGAATAGATGTCGATGTTGACGGATCGTTTAATGCGTCGTCCGCCGGATTCCTGCATTCCCCGCCAGTTGGTGAATGACTCGGAAACGAGCTTGTAAGTGGGGATCGTGGAGATGGTTTTGTCCCAATTTTGAACTTTCACTGTGGTGAGGTTGATCTCGATCACGTCACCATCTGCATTACTACTGGGCATGACAATCCAGTCACCGATGTTTACCATACGGTTGGAGATTAACTGTATTCCGGCCACGAACCCTAGAATAGAATCCTTGAATACCAGCATGAGGACAGCGGAGATGGCTCCCAGTCCGGCAAGTAGTGCAACGGGATCTTTATCGATCAGTATGCTGATCACGATGATGGTTGCGGCACAGTAGAAGAATATCTTGATCACTTGAATGAACACCTTGATCGGTCGGTCTTTGGCCATCGGGTAACTATCGTATATCCGGTTGATGCCGTCCAGTATGCTCGACACGATGAGTAGGAAGGAGAGTGTGATCCAGACATTGATCAGTTTCATGAGGAAGGCAAATTGAGTCCATTCGAATTCCTTGAATACGATTTGTATCACGATGGGGGCGATGAGAAGTCCCAGCCGGTTAAAGAATCGTTGATCGAGCATGAGATCATCCCAGTTCGTTGCCGTCCGTTTGGTCAGTTTTAGTACGATACGTGCTAGCCATTGGCGGGTAAGCACGTGGATAATCCAGTTGATGATACCGATAATCACAAGCAGGGCCATGAAGTAGATGATGTCGGAAATACTTTCCGAGTAAATACCCAAATGCTGTAAGCCTGCTTGAATGTAATTTTCAATCGTCATGTTTCAAATATTTTAGTTGGTTTAACGCATGGACAAAATTAATAATTTTAACCTGATATATAGAATTTACTGCCATTTTGGATTATTTTATTTCGAGGAATAGCTTTGAAAGGGAGGTTTGGGAACTCCGACTCGTGGCGGGGATGGAGTGTGAGTTGATTTCTGATTATTTTGTTTAATTTTGTCACGAGAGGATATGTTTTTTGCGTGGGGATTCGGCTGGAAGAAATATTATAAAAAGTAAAGTATATGAGGCTGAATCGTGGATTATCATGTTTATTATTTCTGGGAGTGTTGGCGTTTTCAGGGTGTAGTGACGATAAGTGGGAAGGATTGAAGGTATTCGACGGGACTTTCTTCGAGATCGGGAGTGAGGGGGAACAGTTGCGAATTCTCGTACGGAGCAGTTCGGAATGGGTGGTTACCGGGAACTGGGGAAAGTGGTGCGAGATACGGCAGGAGAGTGGAGAGAAAGTTGATACGCTGGTGCTGGACGTGGGAGTAAATATCGCCCGGCAGGAACGGGGGATGTCGCTGGAATTGAGTAACCGGGAGGAAACGTTGGAGATCGAGTTACGACAGGCGGCTGCCACGGAAGAGTATGAATACGTGTTGCCCGTGATCTTTCACGTGCTTTATCGTGTCCCGGAGGATGATGTTCCGGTTGGTTATTTATCGTCTTGTCTCGAACGGGTAAACGAGTTGTACAGGGATGGCCCGGTGGATATGAACCTGAAATTCGTGTTGGCAACTCACGATCCTAACGGGCAATTATTGGAGGAGCCGGGAGTTCGTCGTGAGTTTCGGGAAGGGTTACCGATGGATATGTTTGATTTTGTTGGTAATAAGTTCGGGGATTGTGCTTGGATATGGGATCCGAAGGAGTATATTAATGTTGTGATATTCGATTCAAAAAGTATTCCTTCAGGCTGTGCGCATTTTCCTTACTTACCGGAGAGTGTGGTTTTACCGGGTGTCTTATTTTCTGATTGGTATGCCGACCATCTACCCGATGCCCACGTTCATTGTGTGGCGTGGAATCGTTCCCATATGTTTTCAAGGTACGAGCTGCTGGGTGTGATTTTCGATTATGACGTGTTTACTTTGGCTCACGAGATGGGGCATTACTTGGGACTGTTACATCCCTTCGTGGATGGTAAAGGGAATTTTGGGGATTATTGTGATGACACGCCGGATTATTGTGTAAATGGGTATGAAACGTTTTTGAGTGAACTGGATGAAACCTTCTCTTACAGTGATGATAATTACCGGAAAGTTATTCAACGGGTGGCGTTGAACGGAAGGGTATTCATAGCCGATAATATTATGGACTACGAGTTTGGTTATTTGGATCGTTTTACACTTGAGCAGAGGAAGAGAGTTCGGACCGTGCTGGAAAACGCTTGGTTATTACCGGGCCCGAAGATCGAGGTGGAACCACGGGCCCGAAGTGGGAAGAAGGCCGTGAAACCGTCGGTACCGAAACCGGTAAGTTAGCGGTTGGACAGCCCCTTTATGACTAATACGTAACCACCGACGTTTGTTTCTTCCCGTCCATCCACACGGTCAGTGGAGCCTTGAATCGCACATGGCGGGAGTATTTAAACTCCTCGATGACATCTTGTTGTCGGAGGATGTCAAAGTTGATGAAGGCATCTGCGGACTGGAAGGGGATAGCGAAGTAACCCACTTTCATGGAGGTGACATTATGGAAGAAGTGTGAGCCTAGGGAGGCATCCAGCGGGAAATCGGGAAGTCCTTGCTCCACGATGACTTTGGCATTGGCTATGTCGGACCATTGTACGGGTATCCCGGTGAGCGGATCGCGTGTACCCCAGCGTCCCGGTCCGATGAGCAGGTACTTGTCGCCTTCCCGGGCGATCTGCGAGTTGTGGCGTTTGATCTCCTCGGCTATTTCCTCGGTACGTAGTCGGTCAAATTTGTCGGGATCGACGTACACGACATCCCGGATGTATTGCAATTTTCCGTTCCCCATTCCTTTATCAGCCTTTAACAGCACGTGGGTCGGGTCGATGGACAGGTCGTCGATGTCGATGTTATACTCGTTTTTGATCAGCGGTTTGATCTGCAAGAGGTAGAAGACGGGCGTGCCGTTTTCGAAATTAACAGAAAACTCGATCTCGACGGGAGATCCCATGGCTTGCGAGAAGATGTTCAGCAGGATTTGCAAGGTAGGTGCCAGCGGGAAATAGTCGTACTGGAGTATTTTGGAAAAGTCCACGATGCGGGGGCCCTTGACGGAAAAGTCATAGGTAATCTGGTCGTTCATGAAGTCATAGACGGAGGCGGTGTATTCTAGCGTACCGTCACGTTCGGCCTCCGAGATGTCATACGCTTTGATAGCGGCATTTTCCCCGTCCCGGTAGAGGTCGTAATCCTGTGCGAGCATATTCACGCCGTAGAAGTAGCGTTGCGATGCCTTGATTTTGTCCTGCGTGGAGGCCAGTTGCAACTTGGGATAGGCGGGACTAAAACGATGCGTCTTTTCACCGCCCACAACGTAAGCACCCAACCCGATGGCAGTGACGGCGAACCCGTCTTCCGGTTGGATATAGGAGAAGGGGTAAAAGTTGTAAGATTGGGCCACGCCGCTGATTTCGGGGTAATATCGTCCGTTATGCTCGTTACCGATGACTTCCTGTATGATTACGGCCATTTTCTCTTCCTCGATCATGTAGTCGATAGCGTTGAAGTATGCCCGGGATTCCGGCGAGTAGATGGAGGCGAATACGAGCTTGATGGCATTCTCGACATCCTCCAGCCGACGCTCGAAGTCCGGGTGGTTGTTGGGGAGCAGGTAGGTGGAATAGACCCCGGCAAACGGTTGATTGAGCGAGTCCTCGAAAAGTCCGGAGGAACGCACGGCTAGCGGTTTAGTCATGACCTGAAGGTACTTCCGCAGGTTGTCACGCAACTTTTCGGAGAGGCGTGCGGTGCGGAAGGCCTCCAGAACGTGATCATATTCTTTGTCCTCGAAGATGACGTCGTAGAGGTTGTTGGTCTCTAGGAAGTTGTCGAATTCATCCACGCCGATAACGGCTGTCTTGGGGATAGCCACGCGTAGGTTGGGGATGAGTTTCTTGAGGTAAACATTCTCGATGAAGTTGGAGAGGAATGCCAATCCTCGCCCCTTGCCACCGAGCGATCCGTCACCGAGCAGGGTGATGTAGCGGTTGGAGTTCACGAGTTTCGGGTTGAACTTGATGATGCGTCCCCGTAGTTTCTTGAGTTTCGATGCCTCGAAAACGTTCGCTATGAAACGGCGTATTTCGTCCGGGCTTTTGAAGTAACTGAAACTGTAGCGGCGTAGTTTTTTCGCCAGGTTGATTTCGGCTCGTGCCATGAGCCATGTGGAGATTCCGTTGCGAATAGCGTGGTATTCCAGTGATTCATCGGGGATGGTCATGAGTTTCTGGCGGAATTCCTCGATATTGTGTGCCCGGTCGATGACCTTTCCATTGTGGTCCCGGAAGATGAAATCTCCGAAACCGAGTTGGTTTTTGATGAAGTCCTGTATTTCCCGTGCTAGCGTGAGAGAGTTCTTGTTGATGAAATGGGCGTTCACTTCCCGTGCCCGGCGCTCGTTGTCGGCTTCGTGACTTTGGAGTAGGCAAGGAATCTTGTTGTCAAGTTGCTGCACGTATTTTATGAGACTGACCCCGGCGTCCTCGTCTTCCATGCCGTTGTGGGCGTAGCGGACGTCGGAGATGACACCGATAATGTTGTTGCGATATTTGTTGATGATGCCCACGGCATCCTCGAAGTTACTGACAAGGATCAGTTTCGGGCGCACCCGCATCCGGAGGATCACGCCCATCTCGTCGTTGGAGGGTTCCTCGGCGATGATGGCCTGCGTCTGGCTCATGATCTCGGTGTAGAGTAGGGGCAAATAGCGGGAATAATACTTTACAGAGTCCTCGACGACGAGGATAACCCGCACGTCGCCCAGCTTGGTATCGGCTTCTAGGTTAATCTTGTCCTCTAGGTATTTGGCCATGGCGAGGAACACTTTCGTGGAACCGTTCCACACGAATACCCGCTCGATGGATTCGCTGATCTCTTTTTCAGAACTCAGCAGGTAAGAGAGGTCCGCGTTATTGTTGACCAGCATGAGCTGGCAGATGTCGGGGTAGAGTTCTTTGATGTGACGGCTGGTGAGGATGGGGGTTTCTTTGTCCAATCCTGCCATGATGATGATCAAGTCGAAATGGCGTTTTTTCAACTCGTGCAAGGCTCCTTCCTCGTTTGCCACGGAGGTGAAACGGGGAGCGGCGAAAAGGTTCAGTTGGAGATATTCACCGAATATCTTCCCGGAGAATTGTCCTTCCCGTTCGATGGTGTAGGAGTCGTAGTAGTTGGCGATGAGCAGGATTTCTTTAACCTTGAAGGGCATGAGTTCCTGGAAAATGTCGCGGTCACTCTTTTTCCGCTTGTATATTTTATTCAAGTCTATTTTTTCCATGATGTTTTGTTTTGTACAAAGCTAAAGATTTGTTGGCGGAATGGCAAGAGAAAATAAGATAGGATTTACGATTTATGTTTCATAGCCACGATCGTTTAAATTGACATTCGGTTGAAAATGATAAACAAAAATGCAGCCGTATAGCTATATTTTGTAAAAATATTTGTATATTTGACAAATCGTTATATGAAAATCTATCGTCGAGATGACGAAAGCGAAAAACGGGCCCCCCGGGATTTCATATTCTCCCGGGGGATTTACAAGAGGAAAGATAATTATAATATACTTAACCTGAACTTAAGTTTCGCGCTACATATTTTTATGACGAAAAGATGGATTTTTATATATTGATGCGCGATTTCCCGGGTGGCATTGGTCACCCGGTCTTTTTATATTTTTATTAGGAGTAGTTTGTCATGATCCTGCTCATGCGTGGAGTCGGAGTACATGGAATTATCCGCGGGAGAAATACACGAATTTATTCCTCCAATTAACAAAGATTTTTATTAACTTGCGACGTTTTATTGTAATGGAAACATTTTGATATGAATAAACGTGCCATGCGATCCGGTTTGATGTTGTGTTTTTCCCGTTGGAACAGGAAAGGATACGCTATTTTCGCCTCACTGGGACGGAATGTTCGGATCGGGCGGCTGGCTATTCATATTTGCGAAATGTCATTACAGAAATCGTCGAGGAAGGGCGTGATCGTGATGCTGGCGGAAGTGTTCGAGCGGTTGGAGAGGTCGTTCGAAGGGTATGTGGAGAAGGTGAAACGAGCGGGGTTCAAGCTATTGCCGACTCGTACGGGTATGGAGGATGTCTTCATTAATTCTTATCATAATTTGAAATTTGAAGGTATTCCTGTCCTTGGACAGGGTACCTTTTTTATTTTTTAACAGGAAACAGGAAATGAAAGAAGAAAATATTATAGAGGAATTAAAGCGAAAGGTGGAAGAGGGGGGACAGGTTACTCGGGAAGAGGCGTTGGCCTTGTCACGGGTGGAAGATAAGAAGGCTTTGTACGAGGCGGCCGGGGCTATTCGGGATCGTTTTGCCGGGCGGTATTTTGACACTTGCTCGATCGTGAACGCCCGTTCGGGACGTTGTTCCGAGAATTGTAAGTGGTGTGCGCAGTCGGCCGTGTTCAAAACGCACGTGCAGGAGTACGAGCTGATTGACGAGGAGAGCTGCATGGAGCTGGCTCGGCTGAATGCCAAGTACGGGGTGAACAAGTTTTCGTTCGTCACGAGCGGGCGTTCCTTGTCGGATAAGAATATTGACAAGTTGTGCGAGTATGCCGTGAAGATCAAGCAGGAGATGAAGATTAACCTTTGCGCTTCCATGGGGTTACTGACGAGAGAGCAATTGAAAAGACTGAAAGATGCGGGTATAACCCGCTATCATTGTAACTTGGAAACGTCCCGCCGCTATTTCTCTGCTCTTTGCACGTCCCACACGACGGATGAGAAGATCGAGACGATCCGCCATGCGCTTGAGCTGGGGATGGAAGTGTGTTCCGGGGGTATCATCGGCATGGGCGAGACGATGGAAGATCGCGTGGACTTGGCGCTGACGGTACGGGAGTTGGGCGTGAAATCTATCCCGATGAACGTGCTGAACCCGATTCCGGGTACCCCGCTGGAAGGAGCGGCACCACTCGCGGACGAGGAGGTGCTGACGACGGTGGCTGTTTTCCGTTTCATCCATCCTGATGCCTTCCTGCGCTTTGCCGGGGGACGGGCGCTGATCGCTCATATCGAGGAAGATGCTATCCGGGCTGGGATTAACTCGGCTATCGTGGGTGATCTTCTGACCACGATCGGCTCGAAGGTGATAGAGGATATGGAGAAGGTGAAAAGACTAGGCTTTACGACAGAAGATAATCTTTAACTTTTAGTTTTTAACTTATAACTTTTAACTTTATAAAGTGGACACGGCAGAATTATTGAAGTTTGACAGGGAGCATTTGTGGCATCCCTACACGTCAACGGTTAACCCACTTCCGGTTTACCCGGTGAAGAGGGCAGAAGGTGTGTATATTGAACTGGAGGACGGAACACGTCTGATTGACGGAATGTCCTCGTGGTGGTGCGTGGTACACGGGTATAATCACCCGGCTATTAACGCTGCTATTGAAGAGCAATTAAAGAGTATGTCACACGTCATGTTCGGAGGGCTGACACATCGTCCTGCGGTGGAACTGGCGGAGAAACTGGTGGAATTGGCCCCCGATGGGATAGACAAGGTATTCTATTGTGATTCCGGCTCGGTGGCCGTGGAAGTGGCGATGAAGATGGCCCTACAATATTGGTACGCTGCCGGGAGAGACGATAAACGCCATTTTCTGACGATCACGAAGGGATACCACGGGGATACGTGGAATGCCATGTCCGTGTGTGACCCCGTGACGGGGATGCATAATATATTCCGGGGATCACTGCCCATGCAGTATTTTATTCACCGACCGGAAGCCCGTTACGGGGAGCCTTGCCTACCGGAGCATATTGAAGAACTGAAACAAAGCCTGCGGAATAACCACAACCGTATTGCTGCCGTGATACTGGAACCTATTGTGCAGGGAGCCGGGGGTATGTGGTTTTACTCGGCGGATTATTTGTGGCAGGTGCGGGAGTTGTGTAACGATTACGACGTGTTGCTGGTTTGTGACGAGATCGCCACCGGTTTCGGGCGCACGGGTAAGATGTGGGGAGTGGATCATGCGGGTATCGTGCCGGACATCATGTGTGTAGGGAAAGCGATTACGGGCGGGTACATGAGTTTTGCTGCCACGATGGCGACGGAGAGAGTAGCTACCCAGATTTGCGCGAAAGATCCCGGTGTGTTCATGCACGGTCCTACCTTCATGGGTAATCCGCTGGCTTGTGCTGCGGCAAATGCCTCGTTGGATCTGATCAGGAGTTACGATTTGACAAACATGATCGGGCATATTCAAGACCAGTTGGAAAGAGAGCTTGCCCCGGCTCGGGAATTCCCGAACGTGGCGGACGTGCGGGTGTTGGGCGCTATCGGCGTGGTGGAGATGAAGGAACCCGTGAACATGGGGCTGATTCAAGCCGCTTTCGTGAAAGAGGGCGTGTGGGTGCGTCCGTTCGGTAAGCTGGTGTATGTCATGCCGCCTTTCATCATCCGTGATTGGGAACTGCAAAGGCTGACATCCGCCTTGTTGCACGTGATTTCGTACTTGAAGTAATTGAAAATGCAAGGACTTGTAACTTGCTAACTTGTAACATTGCCGAAGGCAAAACACTATGAATAAAGAACGATATATTAATAAACTGAACAAGATAAAGGAATCAGGGAATTACCGGGTGCTGCGAGACGTGCAGCATAACGGTTTCCTGATACATTATAACGGACGGGAGATGTTGAATCTCTCGTCAAACGATTATTTGGGGTTGGCGTCGAACCCGGCGTTATACGAGGATTTTCGTAAGGAGACGGACGTGAAATTGTTGTCGTATAGTGCCGTGTCATCCCGCTTGCTATCGGGAAATCACGAGTATTATGGCCTGTTGGAGAATGATTTGAGCGATTTGTACGGGAAGGAGGCCGCCTTGGTGTTAAATTCCGGTTATCATGCAAATATCGGAATATTACCCGCATTAGCAGGGAAACGGGACTTGATCGTGGCAGATAAGCTGGTACACGCCAGTATTATCGACGGCTTGCGGTTGAGCGAGGCCGAGATGTTGCGTTACCGTCATTTAGATTACGAGCATTTACGGGAAATCCTGTTTAATCATCGGGAGGAGTACGAGAACGTGTTTATCGTGACGGAGTCAATCTTCAGCATGGATGGCGACGTGGCAGACTTGCAGGAGTTGTGTGATCTGAAGAGGGAATACGATACGTTCCTGTACGTGGATGAGGCGCACGCTGTCGGGGTTCGAGGTACGAACGGGCTGGGATGTTGCGAGGAGCAGGGCTGCATGGATGATATTGATTTTATCGTAGGTACTTTCGGGAAGGCATTTGCATCTTACGGGGCTTTCGTGGTTTGTGACGAGATGTTTCGGGATTTCTTGGTGAACACGCAGCGCAGTTTGATTTTCACCACGGCATTGCCTCCGGTAAACGTGGCATGGACACGTTTTATCCTTAACCGGATGCCGGATTTTTACTCTTATCGCATGAAACTGACAGGCATCGCCGAACGACTGCGAGCGACACTGGCAAACCGGGGATTCGAGACCCGGGGAGATTCTCATATCGTGCCTTTCTTGTGTGGAAGTAACGAGAATAGTGTTTATATGTCCGAGTTGTTCCAAGATAACGGTTTTTTCGTGTTGCCTGTGAGATACCCGACCGTGCCGAAGAACGAGGCTCGTATCCGGTTCTCGTTGAATGCAGCGATTCCGGAGGAGGATTATGATTGTTTGATGGAGTTTATAGAGGTTAGTTTATGAGTTCATAAAGTTTATAAGGTTTATAAAGTAGTGGACCCCTGCGGGGCGCTTTGTTGGGCAGCTGGGGCTGCCGGTAAATATTGTCCGAAGGACACCCGTCACTTTATGAACTTTATAAACCTTACGAACTTTATGAACCCAATTAAGTATTATGAAAAGGAAATGGATTACTAAAGAGGGAAACCGGGTGCTCACGTTATTTTTTTGCGGTTGGGGTATGGATGAACGTACTGTGCAACACGTGAGGAGGATGGGTGATTTGCTTTTGTTCTACGATTACCGGGATATTTCCGGGGAGGATGCACCGGAGGTTGAGGGGTACGAGAGTGTCCGGGTCGTGGCTTGGTCGATGGGTGTGTGGGCAGCATCGGTGTTATTGAGCCGTTGGAATATTCCTGTTTCCTGCCGGGTGGCTATCAACGGGACAGAACGCCCGGTGGATGAGCATTACGGGATTCATCCTAAGATATATTTGCTGACGGAACGAGGTATGACCGAACAAGGAAGAGACAAGTTCTTTGCCCGTATGCTTTCCGGGAAGGAAGAAATGGAACGTTTCGAGGAAAACAGGCCTTGCAGGGCTATTGATGAGCAAAGGGACGAATTGCGACTTATCCGGGAGCAGTCGGCACGGGAAATGCCCGAAATGCACTGGGACCGGGTCTATGTTTCCGAGGAGGATGTTATCTTCCCGGTGGAAAATCAACGGAATTGGTGGGGGAATCGTGTCGAGATTATTACGCTACCGGGGGGACATTACCCGTTTTACGTGTTAGATAATTGGGAAAAGATATGGAAATAAATAAAGAAGAGGTAGAACAGCGTTTTAGGCGGAGTCGGGTCAGTTACAATGACAATGCGCGAGTGCAGAAAATGGTCGTTGATCGGATGGTTCCCATGATTTTGTCATCCGTGGAGCGTGTGCCGGAGAAGATATTGGAGATCGGTTGCGGTACGGGTTTGTTGACCTCGCAACTGCAACGAACTTTTCCGAGTGACGGGTTGTACTTGAACGATCTGGTGGAGGAGTTGTGTTATCACGCGGCGACGGTTAATCATGTGCCGCTGAAGCATTGTTTCCCGGGGGATGTGGAGAAGTTGTTTTTGCCCCTTAGTTTTGATCTGATTGCTTCTGCGTCCACTTTTCAGTGGTTTACGACTCCGGAAGAAACGTTCAAGAAATTATCCAAGCGATTGGAGCAAAGGGGAGTGTTGGTGTTCAGTACCTTTGGGAAATTTAACTTGCGTGAAATTCGACTGACCACGGGGGGCGGGCTTGATTATCGGAATAAGGAAGAACTGGAAAAGATGCTGAAACCTTACTTCGAAATCGAATTGATAGAGGAAGAATTTCATATGCTTGAATTTGATACCCCGTTAGCGGTACTCCAACATCTGAAAAAGACGGGGGTGAATGTTTCGGGTGATTCGACAATCTGGACGAAAGGACGGGTGGATGCCTTTATCAAGGACTATAACGCCCGCTTTGCCATTGACGGAAAGGTTGCCCTAACTTACCATCCGCTTTATTTTGTGTGCAGGAGGAAATGAAGCTAAAAGTTAAAAGCTAAAAACTAAAAGTGGAGAGTGGAAAGATTCAGTGATTGCCGATTCAATGATTAGGTGATTAAAAAGAGCGTCGCGTAGAGGGTGGGAATCACTAAATCGGAAATCACTAAATCAAGAAATTAGTAGGATCTAAAATCATTAAATCTAAAATCAATAAGGTGGTATATTTTGTAAGTGGAATAGATACAGATGCCGGAAAGTCGGTGGTGACCGGGTTACTGGCTCGCTCTTTGAGAAAGAGAGGGGTAAACGTGATTACCCAGAAGTTTATACAGACGGGATGGGTCGGTATATCAGAGGATATTCTGAAACACCGGGAGATTATGGGAATCGAACCGCAACCTGTGGATAAGGACGGGACGACGTGTCCTTACGTGATGACGTATCCGGCCTCGCCTCATTTGGCGGCGGAGATTGATAAGGTGACGCTGGACATGGAGCGGATTACGGTTTCAACCCGTAAACTGGATGCTTTGTACGATATGGTGTTGCTGGAGGGAGCCGGGGGACTGTACGTGCCTGTTACTAGGGATTATTTCACGATAGATTATATTCAGGAGCATGATTATCCTTTGATTCTCGTGGCGTCTTCCAAACTGGGAAGTATTAACCACACGCTGATGAGCCTAGAGCTTTGCCGTATGCGGGGAATTAAGGTGGCGTGTCTCGTGTACAATCGTTTCCCGAATGATAGTGAGTGGATCACGAATGATTCGATTACGATATTCAAACATTACTTGGAACAATATTTCCCGTCGACAGCGTTGATTGAGGTTCCCGTGGTACACGGAACCGATTATCCGGACGTGGATGTCAGTGCGTTGGAGGGTAGAAGATGAGAAGAGTGGAACTACTTTCCCCGGCAAAGAATGTTGATGTGGCGATTGCCGCTATCAATAACGGTGCGGATGCTGTGTATATCGGCGGTCCGGCTTTCGGTGCCCGGAAAGCGGTAGGGAACAGTCTGGAGGACATTGAGAAGGCCGTATGCTATGCACATCGGTTTTATTGCCGGGTATTTGTCACGCTGAACACGATTCTTTATGACGAGGAGTTGCCGGAGGTAGAACGATTGATTCACAGCCTGTACCGGATCGGTGTGGATGCTATTATCGTGCAGGACCCGGCCATACTGAAGTTGGATTTGCCACCGATAGCGTTGCACGCCAGCACACAGATGCATAATTATGATCTGGAGCGTATCAAGTTTCTCGATCGGTTAGGGTTCCAACGTATCGTGTTGGCGCGGGAATTGTCACTGGAACAATTACGGGAGATTCGCCGGGAAGTGAAAGCCGAGCTGGAGTATTTCGTTCACGGGGCCTTGTGTGTCAGTTTAAGCGGACAATGCTATATGTCACATTACTTGACGAAACGATCGGCTAACCGGGGCGAGTGTGCCCAAGCCTGCCGGATGCAGTGGACGGTGGAGGATGATGCGGGAAAGGTGGTGCTGAAGGATAAGTATGTACTTTCGCTGAAGGATTTGAACTTATCGGCTCATTTGTCGGAGTTGGTTGAAGTAGGCATTGATTCTTTCAAGATCGAGGGACGGTTGAAGGAGGCGGATTATGTGGCAAATGTCACGAATTATTATTCCGGTCGTCTGGATGAAATTGTGGCTCGTAATGAGGATTTGGCACGAGTGGGTGCCGGATACGTGAAGACCGGTTTCGAGGCCGATCCTGAGCGGAGTTTTAACCGGGGATACACGGACTACTTCTTCGTGCAGAGGAAAACGGGTATGGTGAACATGGATTCCCCGAAGTCGATGGGGAAGAAGGTGGCTATGGTGAAGCAAGTGAAGGGAAATCAGATGTGGGTGGAGTTGCTGGAACCCGTGCATAACGCTGATGGGTTGTGTTACTTTGATGGCCGGGAATTGCGGGGTGTGAAGGTGAACACGGCCGAGGGAAATCGTCTGACTTGTAACGAGAGATTGAACGTGAAACCGGGAACGTTGTTGTACCGGAATTATGACCACGAGTTTGTAACACGTCTTGCTAAAGGGACTTCTGTGCGGAAGATTAAAGTGAAGGTTGACGTGTATGCGGAGGATGCCCGGCTGGTATTGGTAGCCACGGACGAGAATGGGGTTTCTGTGATGGTACGGAGTGACGAGACGTTCGAGGTGGCCACGAATCCTGTGCAGATGGAACGTGTGGTGGGGCAATTGCGGAAAAGCGGGGATACGGAGTACGATTGTTGCGAGGTGGAATATCACGATGAAACGGTGCTTTTCATTCCTTCTTCCGTGGTGAATGGCTATCGTCGGCAATTGCTGGATGCCTTGAGTCGGGAACGGGAGGAGCAACGGGAGAGGTGGGTGCAGGAGCCTTTGAACCGGGATGTGAAGTATACCGGGAGTGCCGACTGGCGGCTGAATGTGGTGAACCGTCTCGCGACAGAGTTCTATCGGGAGCATGGTGTGGAGACGGTTGAACCGGGATTCGAGAAGGAAAACAGGCGGAGTGGCCGGGAAGTAATGACTACCCGCTATTGCCTGTTGTTCGAGCTGGGGATGTGCCGTAAGACGGGGAAGGATAAGGCGTTGAAATTTCCGTTGTATCTTTCCAACAATTTGGGACGGTTCCGGCTTGAATTCGATTGTAAGAACTGTTTCATGAAGGTGTTATCTATTTAATTAATGCACTAGTTTCAGCCCGACAACTCCCGTCAGGATCAGGAACACGAAAAGGAGACGATATATGTTCGTCAAGTCATGGAAAAAGAAAATTCCCAATAGCACGGTACCGACTGCACCGATTCCGGTCCAGATGACGTATGCCGTGCCGATGGGGATGCTCTTTTGTGCCAGATAGAGCAGGAATCCGCTCAGCCCCATAGAGACCACGGAAAGGGCGATGAAGTGGTAGAAGTATTTCTCGTGTAATCCGGCAAGTTTAAAGCCGAGGGGCCAGCCGATTTCCAATAATCCGGCACATACCAGTAAAATCCATTGCATAGTTGTATTTATTAAGTGTTACGGGACAAAGTTAGGGCGACCGGGAGGGAAAATACTTGATAATTATCAAGAAGTCTGTATATTTGTTTTTATAATAATAGTATCTTGTATGATTGATGAAAACGTGTTGGAACGCTTGAAACCCTACCTGACGGAAGTGAGTTACCCGAAAGGGTATGTTTTGTTCAACAACGAGAAGTTGGAGAGAAATATCTACTTTATCAAGCGGGGGATCGCGAGGGCATTTGTTGAGGCTGATGGCCGGGAGGTCACGATCTGGTTCGGACAGGAGGGAGATGTGATTATATCTGCCAGGGGATACGTGTACGGGGAGAAAGGTTACGAGACTATGGTGCTTTTGGAAGATTCGGAACTCTACCGGGTGAGTGGGAAGGATTTACAGGATTTGTATTGTAACGATATTGTTATTTGTAACTGGGCAAGGCGATTGATTGAGCGGGAATTTGTGAGGACAGAACACCATCTGATTGCCAACCTCTCGGAACCTGCAGCCGATAGGTATATACAGTTATTGCGGGAAAAACCGGAGATACTGCGGCGGGTGCAGTTGCAGCATATTGCGTCTTTCTTGGGGATTTCCTCGGAACATCTGAGTCGGATTCGGGCGATCACTAAAAACAGAACGAAGTAACGAAAAGTTTCACGAACTGAAACTGTCCCGTTTTTTCCGTGTATGATTTTGTCAACCATGAAAGAAAGGCTTGATAAAATGGGAATATATCAGTGATTTTTACTATCTTGCACAAGTTTATGTAATTATTGTAAGGAAGTTATGCGAATTATTCAATATATCGGTGTGATTCTTTTCTTTTTCCTCGTGTCCTGCGAGAAAGATAACGTGGAACCACAGAAGACAAGGACGTTGATGGTTTACTTGGCAGGAGATAATAATCTTTCGGGGCATATGCAAAAGAATATCAGTTCCATGATGTCCGCTTGGAAGAAGAGTTATAACGCGAATATCGTGATCTATTTTGATGCTCCCAATGCTGCACCGGAGCTTTACACGTTCCGATTTAAAGGAAAAGAGGTGGAGAAACAAGTACTAAAAACGTATGAGGAGATGGATTCTGCGGATCCGGAAGTTCTGAAAAAGATATTGAATGAGATGCAGGATTTATACCCATCAGATTCGTATGGTTTAATTCTTGGTTCACATGCTTCAGGGTGGATTCCTTCAGGGGGATTTGGTCGGAGTAATCGGATGTTATATGCAGAGCCGGTGCTGACCCGGAGTTTCGGCACGGACTATACCGGGCCAAGCCAAATGGATACACGAGATATGGCAAAGGCAATTCCTTTCAATAAGGAGAATCTGGAATTTATCCTGTTCGATGCTTGTCTGATGTCTTCCATTGAAGTGCTTTATGATTTGCGGGACAAGGCTAAATACGTGATTGCCTCTCCGGCTGAACTTCCGGCACCGGGTTTCCCTTATAACCGGGTGATGCCTTATTTCTGGGGGAAGGGGAAGAATTTGGAAAAGGATTTGGTGAAAGTATGTGATGAATTTTGGGATTATTATAACACGTATAATGCCACTAATCGGTTTGGTACGATTGCTTTAATAAAGATGGATGGGATGGAGCATTTATTTGATCTTACTCGTGAGATCTTGCAAGGGAAGAAGGATTACGTGGCTGATATATATCAGAAAGCTGTTTATTGTTATCCTATGGTGGAATACTCCAAGTATGATAGATTTTTTGACTTGGGAGAATATATGAAGTATATGACTGAGGGAAGAGAAGGACTTTACAAGGAGTATCGTGATTTTTTGGATAATCAGGTTGTTATCTATAAAAATGTAACGAATCCATTTTATTATATATCAATACCGGAGGAAAAATTTAGCGGGATTGCAACTTACATACCACTCAGTATATGGCCTACCGAGACAAACGCTTATTGGGGATTTTCCTGGTCAGGTGTCTATGATGCGGTAACGGAATAAGTGAGATTATCCCTAATCCAGTGGTTTTCTTCGGGATCTAATGGCCTGAAATCTTGTTCTTGCTTGTATATGGCCTTGTTACGGGGCTATAGGACGGGGTTTTCAATCATGTTATTTTTAATTGTCATCTGTTAAAATGGCGGCTATGATCGGGCGATAAGCGGGCGAGTAGGCGGCGATAGCGCCTAATTGTCACCTAATAATCACTCAATCATCAGGTAACGGGGATGGATACCCCCGTGGAAGGGGATGTTACCCCCCTCGTTATTGCCAGTGACTTGTAGAAATGTTGTGCCGTACTCTCCTTAATATCTCATGTATATTTCAGGAAGAGATCAATTAAAAAAATACGGTTCGTGTAGTTAACCTATCGTTGACCTATCGTTAACCTATCGTTAACCTACTAACGAGACTACGGCACAAGTATAGAGAGACACGCCTACATCATAGTCCCTGATTTTCTTCGGCGATCGTGTAAAACAGGGTTGCTCCTGTTTCAATCACTTCGTCTGGGAAGTCATACTGCGGGGAGTGGAGCGGGGCGCAGTTTTCCCCGGAACCCAGACCGAACATGGCTCCTTTATATTGCTGTGTGAATAAGCCGAAGTCTTCGCCCCAGCTGAATGGTGTCTGTAATTCTAAGTATGGTAAATTATTGCGAATAGCCGCACTTTTTACCAGGCTTACGGACTGCGGGTCGTTTTCATTGGCAGAAAACGGTTCCAACCATTCCATCTCGTGTTGCAAGCCGGGAGTACGTTCGCACTCGGTGGCTACCAGATTTTTTAGTTGCTCGGCGTGTTGGTGTAGCAGTTTGTCGGTTTTGGCTCGAAGCGTGGCCCGGATCACACCATTTCCTGCCGACACGCCGTATGCTTCTTCCCCGACGTGTATTTCTACTATGGTAGAGAGAAAGTAGTTGTCGGATTGCATATCGGTGTTATTCCAGCGTGATAACTCATCAACAATCGTGAGCATGGCGGGAATAGGGCTGATTCCCTTCTGTGGTTCGGCAGCGTGTGAGGTTTTTCCCGTGAGCGTGATGGAAACGCTCACCACGGCACACGTGAAACTGCCTTCCTTGCAGAGAATGGCGTGCAACGGGTAGCCCGGTATGTTGTGTAGGGAAAATGCCTTGTCGATCTGGTAATAGTCCAACACTTTCGTGTCCAGCACGGCTTTTGAGCCTGTACCGTTCTCTTCTGCCGGTTGGAAAAGGAGCAGTATGCGTCCTTTTGTTAACGGGTGTTCCGACAACATTTGAGCAAACCGGAGCAGTATGGTCGTGTGGCCATCGTGACCGCACTTGTGCGCCACTCCCGGGGTTTGTGAATGGTGGGGTATATCGTCCGGTTCCTGTACAGCGACGGCATCCATATCTGCCCGGAACAGGACAGTGGGGCCGTTTTCTGAAAAGAAGTATTCAACGAGCAGCCCGTGGCCGCCCACGTGGCGAATGACTTTGGTCGGGTGGAATACCTGTAATTTATCCTCGACGAAACGGGCCGTCCGTGCTTCGTGGCCCGAGAGTTCGGGGTGTTGATGCAGTTTGCGGCGTATTTGATAAAAAGTATCTTCTTGCATAGCTTTTCAATTTACACCGCGAAGGTAAAATAATTAATTATTCGTGTGGTTACATTTATTTTCTATCTTTACGTCGAATTATAAAAGAAAGCAGGCATGAAGTTAAATAAGTCGCAAGGGGATTTGTTGAAACGGGTGATCGAGCGATGGGAGGCGGACGGCACGATTGACGTGAGTACGGCGGATCGGTTGAAGGGAAGTTATACGGTGCGTTCTTTCGAGTGGAAGGAGTTGGCGAAGTACTCGTTTTGGATTGCCATCGTGTGCGGGGTGATCGCCGTGGTGTCGGTGTTGGCGGATCATTTGATCATGGATTTGCTTGAAAGATTGTTTCTTTCTTCTTATTCTTTGGCCAGCGGCGTGTTTGCCGTGGGAGCAGCCTTGGTGTATTACTGGGGTTGGCGACGACGGAAACGGATGCCTTACAAGGTTTTCAGTAACGAGACGATTCTTTTTTTGGGCGTGTTGCTGACGGCCGTCTCGGTCGGTTACTTGGGGGCGGCTATGGATAACGGGAGCGGGCATTTTTCATTGCTTTTCCTGCTGGCGGCGGTGATTTATGCCGTGCTGGGCTTTTACTTTTCGTCGGTGCAGGTGTGGGTGTTTGCCTTGTTGTCGCTGGGAGCGTGGTACGGGGCCGAGACAGGGTATCTGAGTGACTGGGGCAATCATTTTCTAGGCCTGAATTACCCGCAGCGTTACGTGGCTTTCGGGGGATTGCTGGTAGCGTGTCGTTTTTTGCTGGCCGGAAAGAAGTGGTTCACGACTTTTGATTACTCTACATACGTGGTGGGAATGCTTTACCTGTTTATCTCGTTGTGGTTTCTTTCCATATTCGGGAATTCGGAAAGCTGGATTCGCTGGTATTCCACGAAACAGGTGGAGTTGTGGGCTTGGAATTTGCTGATCCTTTTCGGTTCGGTAGTGGCTATATTTGTAGGTTTGAAACGGGATGATGCCGTTGCCCGTGGGTTCGGGATCACTTTTTTTCTGTTGGGTATTTACACGTTGTATTTCTCCCTGCTGTGGGATGTCATGCATGCCGGGTTGTTCTTTTTTATACTGGCTGTATCTTTCTGGTTGTTGGGGCGTAAAGCAGAGAGGGTATGGAACTTGGAATTTCTGCGTGACCCGAAGAAACCGAATGATGATATAAATTAAGTTATGGATACACTGGTAAGTTTAGGATATTGGGGGTTGTTTATCGGTTCTTTTCTGGCGTCGACGGTGATCCCGATGAGTGCCGACGTGTTGTTGGTAGGCGTGTTGGCGTTAGGAGGAAACGTGTGGGGATGCTTGGCGATAGCCACGGTAGGTAACTGGCTGGGAGGATTGACCTCGTACTGGATCGGGTGGCTGGGACGCTGGGACTGGATTGAACGCTGGTTCAAGGTGAAACGGGAAAAGCTGGAGCAACAGAAAGGACACGTGGATCGTTACGGTGTTTGGCTTGCTCTTTTCACGTGGTTGCCGATCGTGGGAGATCTGTTTGCCATTGCCCTCGGATTTTATCGTGTCCGTCCGAAGATGTCCGCTTTCTATATGCTCGTGGGGCGTTTTGCCCGCTTTCTGGTGTGGGTGTTACTGTATATCAAGTACGCTGATCGTTTTATCGAGTGGATCAGTTGATCCGGTGATCGTTACCAGCTACCACTGGAACCACCGCCACCGAATGAACCACCGCCGAATCCACCAAATGACCCGCCACCACTGCTGAATCCTCCGAATCCACCGCTACTGCCGCCACCCATGGGGAAGATGAAGAATCCGCCGCGACCGGAGGTGTGACCGGGTGAGTAACCACCGCCGCCCCGTTTCCGGAATATGAGTGACAGGATGATCACGAAAACAATGAACCCGATCACGATGTCGAAGGGACTGCCTTCATTCTTTTTTTTGTACTCGTCCGCGGTGTATTCGCCTTTTGACAAGTCGATCAGCACGTCTGTGGCTTTGTCAATACCTTTGTAGTAGTTGTCTGCCTGAAAAGCGGGAATGATTTCATTACGGATGATGCGGGAGGCCGTCACGTCCGGAACGACACCTTCCAACCCGTAACCGACGGAAATGGCCACTTCTCCTTTTTCTCTTCCGGATTTGGGTTTAATCAGAATGACGATACCGTTGTCTTTTCCCTTTTGTCCGATACCCCATTTTTCCCCGAGACGGGCAGCGTAGTCGTTGATGTCGTACCCGTTGAGTGAAGGTACGGTGACCACGGCGATTTGGGTGGAGGAGTTATTGTTGAAGTTTACTAGTTTCTTTTCCAGCGCTGCCCGTTCTTGGGTGCTGAATAATTCCGTGAAGTCGTTCACGATGCGTTTCGGGGTCATGGGTTCCGGAATATCCTGAGCATGAACGGAGAGCAGGGTTCCCGCAATGACGGCGAATAATATGAAGAGTCTTTTTATCATTTTGCTATAAGTTACAAATTAGAAAACAGGTTGTTCGTACAAACCTGTGGTATTCCTTTACTGAAAGGAAATTTCGTCGGGAAGTTCGTTCACGTCGTCAGCCTGGTAGGGGAAGTACGCTTTCAGTTGTTCCCCGGCAGAGATGACAGCCTCGCAGATACCTTCCGTGATCTTGCCTTCCTTGAATTTTGCAACCATGTTTTTCATGATTGAATCCCAAAAGTCCGCAGGTACTTTGGCGTTAATCCCGGCATCTCCCAAGATTGCGGATTTATGGTCAAGCAGGGCCACGTAGATCAGTACCCCGTTTCTTTGTGCCGTTTTGTGCATGTTTAAGTGGGCAAAAACGTCGGCAGCCCGGTCAAGTACGTCTATTTTACTACGGTTTTCGATATGTACCCGGATTTCCCCGGACGTGTCTTTTTCCGCTTGCTTGATAGCGGCTACCATGGCGTCTTTTTGTTGTTGGGTAAAAGCTTTTTCGGGAGACATAAGCTGATGAATTTTAGATTTTAAATTTTAGATTCCAGCCGCACGAGGCCAACGCTTTTTGATTTTCTATTTTTATCTTTTAACTTTTAGTTTTTATCTTTTCAACTACCCCCTCTAACTCCCCCTTACACAGGGGGAGGATGCGCTATATTGTAGCATTATAGCGTTCCTTGAGTCCGTCTCTCCACCTTACACAGGGGGAGCCGGTGGGGGTAGTTGTTTAAAATTTAACTTCCGGAGCTTTTTCTGCACCGGCGGCAGCCTCAAAGTAAGGTTTCGGGAGGAAACCGAACATCCCGGCGATGATGTTTTTGGGGAATGAACGAATGTAGGCGTTATAACCTTTCACTTCCTCGTTGAATTTGCGTCTTTCAACGGCAATTCGGTTTTCTGTTCCTTCCAGTTGGGCTTGCAAGTCACGGAAGTTCTCATTGGCTTTCAAGTCCGGGTATTGCTCGGAGATCGCCATCAAACGGGAGAGGGCAGAGGAAAGTTCGCCTTGCATATTATTGAATTTCTGGATGGTTTGCTCGTCCAGTTGATCAAAGTTTACCCGCATTTGCGTGGCTTTTGCACGGGCCTCCACAACTTGGGTCAACGTGTTCTGTTCATGCTCCGCGTAGCCTTTCACCGTGTTCACGAGGTTCGGGATTAGGTCCAGACGACGTTGGTATTGATTTTCCACGTTCGACCATTGGGAGGATACGTTCTCACTCCGGGTTACCATCTGATTGTAACTTCCTTTGAACCACATGAAGATTCCAATCACGATGACGATAATTACTCCTATTACAATATAACTCTTTTTCATGTTTTGCTTTTATTTTAGTGTTACGAGTACAAATATAATGCTTTATTGATTGTCCGCTGCAGAATGAGGATGTTAAGATTTTAGATTTTAAACTTTTATCCTTTAGTTTTTATCTTTTAGTTTTATTTATCACCCGGTCGTAAATGTAAAGCAACAAGGTAGTGCCTAGTCCGATAGCCAGTATTACCATCCATATGTTGGAGGGGGAATACTCGTTCCATAGTAGGTTGGTTAACTCGTGAGGGGTGAGGTTGACTTGTTGGGCTACATGCTCGAAATAGGCGTTATTTGACAAACCGTCCGGTAAATGGAGGCCTTTTTCGGCAACAAACTGACGAGTGATCATCACTTTATCCGCCATATTTTGATAAACTACACCGGAGATAATTCCGGCAAAAACGTTACCAATGAAGACGGGGATAAAGGAGTACCCCATGTAGAGAGCCTTTTTGTCGTGTGGGGCAATCCGGCCGATATATTCCGTGATTTTCGGAGATCCGGCCATTTCTCCCAGCGAGAAGATCAGTATCGCCACAAGCGTGAACACCACGTTTTGTGAGAATAGGGTGAGGGCCATTCCGATGGAGCAGATAAGGAATCCCGAAATCATGGATTTAAGGGGTTTCATGCGCATCACGACACTTGACACGATAATCTGGAAAATAATAATGTAGAGGGCGTCGAAATTCGTCACGAATTCAGCATCCATAACTCCCGGAGCCGGACTGTAGTTGGTGCTGATGAAAGGGATATACTTTTCAAAAAAATGGTACAACACGCTCGTGTCTATCCATTGCGAGATAAAGACGGGTAGGGTGAAGAAGAGTTGGTTGTACATGGTCCAGAATCCGGCCACGATGAGCAGGAATACCACGAATTTCAAGTCTTTCACGATACTGAACATATTCCGGAATATATCCCCGAAGGTGCGAGTGAGAGAAGTCTGTTGCACGACTCCCCGGTGGGGTTCCTTGTAGAAAAGAAGTAGCACGAAGTTCAGTGCGATAATACCTGCCGATACATAGAACACGAGGTTGGACGATCCTTTGAACAAAAGGGTGACCATCGGTCCGAAGAAAGCGCCTATGTTAACCATCATGTAGTAGATGCCGAACCCGATGGAGGCTGTTTCATCCGTTGTGGTCTTGGCAATTGTGGCCGAGATGATCGGTTTGAACAGGGCGGCACCCAGAGCCAAGTAAAGGTACATGAGGAATGCTCCCGTGAACGTGGAGAACATGGGTAGGAGGACGAAGGCGGACGTGTAGATCACGAAAGCGAGGGCCAGTACTTTTTTATAACCGTAGCGATCAGCTATGGCCCCAGTCAAGACGGGCAGGAAGTAGAGTATTCCCGTTCCCACACCCATCAAGATTCCTTTTTGACTTTGCGTGAATTCCAGACCACCCATGTCGGATGATCCCGTGAGGTAATTGGCAAAAAGCATGAAGAAACCATACCATGCCCAGCGTTCAAATAATTCAATAGTATTAGCCACCCAAAAGGTGCGGGGAAATTTACGAAACACACCCATCTTTTACGTTTTTAGTGATTGATTGGCAAATATAACGAATTCGACAGATGAAAGGAAGTAAACGTTCTTTTTTCTGAGAAATAAGCTATTGAGATAAGGGTTTTGCAATTATTCCAAGAAATATGGTGTAAACTGAATTATATTAACTATCTTTGTACCGTGAAACATTGTGAGTTCATTTTGATCTTTATCTTCTTTGTATTTCCCGGACATATTCCGTTCGGCTCTTTCCATCGTTGAATTGACCTTTGTAAGCTTTCTTTGTTCAGACAGTTTCTTTGCCCGAGTAGGTTTATATGTACGAATCGAAAATGGCTGGAGGCAATTTTAAACGTAACAATTATTTATTATGACATTTAGAGAATTAGAAATTGCAGAGCCTATTTTAAAGGCTATCTGTGAAAAAGGATATGAAAAGCCCACCCCGATACAAGAGAAGGGTATACCTGTGGCTCTTAGTGGTGGCGATATGCTGGGAATTGCCCAGACCGGAACCGGTAAGACAGCGACGTTCGCTATACCGATCCTGCAACATTTACTGGCTGATCGTTCGGAGGAAAAAAGTTCGGAAACACGAGGCAATAAAGGACGTCTTGTGAAAAGACGGGTTATTAAGGCTTTAATCCTGACGCCAACCCGTGAATTGGCTATCCAGATCGGAGAGAATATCACGGATTACGGGAAGTACACGGGGATTAGGCACGCGATTATATTCGGCGGAGTGAAACAAGGACCGCAGACGGATCTGTTACAGGCAGGAGTAGATATTCTTGTTGCCACACCGGGACGTTTGCTCGATTTGATCCGGCAGGGATACGTGAATCTTTCATCGATTACGCATTTTGTTCTGGATGAAGCTGACAGGATGCTGGATATGGGATTTATCGCGGATATACGACGTTTGTTACCCATGCTGCCGACAAAGCGGCAGACGCTGTTCTTCTCTGCAACGATGCCTAAGGATATAGTGAATTTGTCGAGAAGTATTCTTTCAAACCCGACGAGGGTGGAGGTAACCCCGGTTTCTTCTGCCGTTGACACGGTGGAACAATGTGTCTATTTCGTGGAGAAACCGGAAAAGAAGAAACTTCTTGTTTCCTTGTTGAAACAAGAGAAAAAGTCGGTGCTTGTTTTTTCACGTACCAAGCATGGGGCGGATAATATATCACGCTTGTTGAAGAAGTCCGGCATCAAGAGTGAGGCGATTCACGGGGATAAATCACAAGGACAACGCCAGCGAGCACTGTCGAACTTTAAGGCAGGAGCTATCCGGGTGATGGTGGCCACTGACATTGCAGCTCGAGGAATTGATATTCAGGAGTTGGAGATTGTCATAAATTATGATCTGCCTGATGTGGCTGAAACATACGTACATCGTATCGGGCGCACCGGGCGTGCGGGACATTTCGGTACAGCGGTGACGTTCTGTTCGGAAGAGGAACAGTCTAAGATTCGGGAAATCCAAGTTCTAACTGGCAAGAAAATCAATCGGTTGTCTTTTCAAGCATGATGACTGAACGTATATAAAAAAGAACGATCTGTGATGCAGATCGTTCTTTTTTTATATAAAAATAATAGCTTATTTCACTAGATTCATGGTGTCCGTCGCGATAACCAATTCTTCGTCCGTGGTGATGCTCATCACGATTACTTTGGAATCGGCGGTAGACAGTACTTTGTCTTGTCCGCGAACGCCTTTATTGGCGGCAACATCAAAGTGAATACCCATGTATTCCATGTTGGTACATACTTGTTCACGTACTTCACTGTCATTTTCCCCGATACCCCCGGTGAAGACGATCAAATCCGCTCCGTTTAGGGCGGCAGCATAGCTACCCACGTATTTCTTCACGTCATAAGCAAGAATATCAAGGGCGAGGCGAGCCTTGTCGTTTCCGGATTCAGCTGCAGCCTGTAAGTCACGACAATCGGAAGAAACTTCAGATACTCCTTGCAATCCTGATTTCTTATTTACGAGGTCGTTTGCCTGTGCCGCGTTTAAACCTTCTTTCTCGCAGATATACAATAATGCTCCCAAGTCAAGGTCTCCCGTACGGGTTCCCATGATCACACCGGCATTGGGAGTGAAACCCATGGAGGTGTCAACGGATTTACCTTTGTTGATGGCGGTTATGGATGAACCATTACCCAAGTGGCAAGTGATGATTTTTTTCTCCTCAATATTCCATCCCAGTATTTTACATGCTTTTTCAGCCACGAACTTGTGAGAGGTTCCGTGGAATCCGTAACGACGGATACGATAATCCTCGTAGTATTTGTACGGGAGCCCGTAGATATATGCTTCTTTCGGAAGAGTTTGGTGGAATGACGTGTCAAATACTGCTACTTGTGGTATACCCGGTAACAGTTTCTCCATGGTCTCGATTCCTTTCAAGTTTGCGGGATTGTGAAGTGGAGCTAACTCGCAGCAAGCGGCGATCTTTTTCTTGGCATCCTCGTCAACACGGGCGCTCTTAGCAAAGAATTCACCTCCATGAGCTACGCGGTGTCCCACGGCATTAATGTCCGTCAAGGCCTTGATTACCCCATGTTTCGGGTCAACCAGAGCTTTCAAGATCAGATCGATCCCGGCTGTATGGTCCGCGATAGGTTCTTCTACCACGTATTTATCTTTTCCTTCCGGTTTGTGAGTGAAACTTCCCACGGGTAAACCGATCTTTTCCACCAATCCTTTAGCGAGTAACGTCGGTTCTCCTGCCATGTCAAGTAATTGATATTTAATAGAGGAGCTACCGCAGTTTAAAACTAATACGTTCATTATAATTTAATTTGAAAATGGTAATACTTGTTGAGTCTATAAAAGTCTATTTTGCCGCTGCCTGATTTACCGTGATGGCAACAAGGTTCACGATGTCGCTTACGGAACAACCTCTTGACAGGTCGTTAATCGGGGCTGCCATTCCTTGGAGGACGGGACCCACTGCTTCAATTCCTGCAATACGTTGCACGAGTTTATAGCTGATGTTTCCAACTTCAAGACTCGGGAATATCAACACGTTAGCTTTACCGGCCACGGGACTGCCCGGGGCTTTGCTGGCACCTACCGATGCCACGAGGGCCGCATCGGCTTGCATTTCACCGTCGATCATCACGTCGGGAGCCATTTGTTTGGCGAGTTCCGTTGCTTTCACTACTTTGTCAACCAGTTCGTTTTTAGCTGATCCTTTGGTGGAGAAACTTAACATGGCAACTCTCGGTTCGATTTTAGCGATAGCTCTGGCTGTTCCGGCAGTAGCCACGGCGATCTGGGCCAATTCTTCCGCGGTCGGGTTAGGCAGTACGGCACAGTCGGCACATACGATTAGGCCGTTTTCTCCATATTCCGGTTTGTTGGTTAATAACAAGAATGCTCCTGATACAACAGACATACCCGGTAAGGTTTTCACGATCTGTAACGCGGGACGTAACACGTCTCCGGTAGCATTTTTTGCCCCGGCAACTTCACCATCGGCATCCCCGCTCTTGATCATCAAAGTGGCAAGGTATAGCGGGTCAAGAACGAGTTTCAAAGCTTGTTCTTTTGTCATACCTTTACTCTTGCGAAGTTCAACCAAAAGGTCTGCATACGCTTCTTTCTTCTCGTGATTTTCGGGATCGATGATTGTGGCTTTACCGATATTTTTCAATTCGAATTTCTCGGCCAACGCTTTAATTTCAGCCGGATTACCGATCAAGATGATTTGAGCAATACCTTCAGCTATCAAGATGTCGGCTGCTTTCAACGTACGTTCTTCTGTTCCTTCCGGAAGTACAATCCGTTTGTTGCACTTCTTCGCATTTTCTTTGATTTGTTCAAGGAGATTCATGATATTTTTATTTTAAATATATAGTTACTCGCAATCGTTAGCGCAAAAGTAGAAATAAATAATCAATTTGTAATGCAGACATTACAAAAAAGTTCATTTTCGGGGAAAAGTTTATTATTTACTCTTATTTCATTTTCCGAGCTTGAAACGAATACGCAATACTCCATCATTGAAATCGAACGAGATGATGCGGAACGTGCCGATCTCGGCCGTGTTGGTGACATGAAGTCCGATGCAGGCGCATTGATCGTAATCCCCGATACGAATTACCCGCACGGTCTTTATACCCGGTTCAGGAAGGCGGGTAAGGTTGATGCCTGCCGGCACCTGATCGATCGGGTAGAAAATTTCTTCCACGTTGATGTTTTGTTGTATAATGTCGTTTACCGCTTGCTCCACGGTGGCAATGTCTTCGGCAGAAGGTGCCGTTTTGAAGTGGTAATCACATTTGGATTTCTTTTTTTCTATATGGGCGGAGAAAGAACGTTCACAATGGAAGTATTTGACCATCTGAGAATTTAGTAGGTGTTCCGCTGTGTGCATCGGTGGATATTCTTGTTTGTTGTGTTCGTTGAGTTGAATTTCTTGTTCCATATATTAATTATTTTGATTGATTAAATTTACGACGACTTTGACCATACTATCTTTTTCTTCCGTGTGGCTTTCTGCTATCATCAGCGTAAGAGCTACTAGGGTATTATCCGCAATCCTTTTTTCTCCATTGGAACGATACAAGATTCCATTATTTTCCATGAACCAAAGGAATAACATGGCAGCGATCCGTTTATTCCCGTCGCTGAAGGAATGATTTTTTGTTACAAGATAGAGCAACATTGCAGCTTTTTCTTCTACGCTTGGATATAGTTCAATGCCATCGAATGTTTGATAAATGGTTGAAATTGAACTTTTGAATGACTGGTCTTTTTCATGTGCAAATAAGTTACTTTCACCGAATTTACCTTTTAAAAGTTGAATGGCTTCCATTGCATTTTCATAGGTTGCGTGAAACTTGTCATTTTTTGTTGTTTCTTCTATTGTCAGTTGCTGATAATCATATTTATCCAACGTATCAAGGGCATAAACATAATCGGTTATGACAGCTAGTAATCCTTTAGATTGATCGGATGTTAACTGTTCTTGGTTTTTGATTGTATGACCAAGAATATGAACCATTTCTTTCAGTTCTTGATAACGTTCTAACTGTATTTTCTGATTGATAGCATATCCTTTGATTAGATAGTCCTTTAATATTTTATTTGCCCAGATACGAAATTGGGTACCGCGTTTTGATTTTACACGGTAACCAACGGATATGATAACATCAAGGTTGTAAAGTGCAGTCTCATATTTTTGGTCACCATCAGAACCCACATGTGCAAATTTTGCACATGTGATATGTTTTTTTAATTCACCCTCTTTATATATATTATTAATATGTCGTCCAATGACTGTTCTGTCTTTTTGGAACAATTCGCCCATTTGTACCTGTGTTAACCAAACAGTTTCTTTGTCCAGCTTTACATCTAGCTTGATTTCTCCATCTTCTGTTTGATAAATGATAATATCATTTAAAGTTGGATTAAAATCGGCCGTGTATGTTGGTGGGTATTCTTGTTCGTTAAGTTGAATTTCTTGTCCCATATTTTGCTATATTTTAGTAATCTAATATATCAATAAATGTTCCAAACGTTTCGTTTTCTTTTTAGTCATTACAAAATAAGGCTGCCATGATTAAATAAGCTTGTTCTATGCCCTTTATTCGTGTTTGTCAAAGATGAGTTCATATTTTCTTAATCTTCGTTTGGATTTAAATGTCCATTTTTCCGGATTCCAGTAGGAGTATTCCACGGGAGTTGCATTGGCATAGATATGTTGAATCCATTTTCCCCAGAATTGAAGGTCATTGTCTTCAAACCTGTAATCATCTGGTTTATAATATTTGCCGCATAGTTCAGATCCTTCTTCCACTACTATTTTGGTGTGGGGGTAGACGACATGAGTGGTGTCGTCCAATCGAGTGTCCATGTTTTCTTCGGTTCTCCAATTCCCATATAGCCGGAGCGTGTCGTAATTCACGATGATCTGGAGCGTGTCATCCGTGTTGTTAATCACGTGATACTCGTCTTGACACCAGTAATCGCATCCTGTAAATAGAATTGCTAGTAGGGAGAAAAGTAATGTTTTTAGTCGGTTCTTGTTTTTCATGTTGTATTGTTATTGGTTGCGTGTAATATAAAATGCCTGAGGTGTATCTTGTAACTACAAGTGTAATGCTTTTTAGGAGAATAAACAATTATTTCCCGTGGTAATGCTTTATATGGCTGTAATTGATTCGCTTTGTGGAAGGGGGGCATGCTTTCGAAGTGAAAATAATTTCTTGGTTTGAATTAAATCACTAACTTTGTCGCTTGATCGGGTGGGATTTTCCCGCCGCGGGATCACTTGACAAGTGGTTCCGGTTTAAATTTAGGTTTAAATAAAACTGTAATTATGAAGTTATTAGAAGGAAAGACCGCCATTATCACGGGGGCATCAAGAGGAATCGGAAAGGCTGTGGCATTGGAATTTGCCCGTCAAGGAGCGAACATCGCTTTCACCGATTTAAGATATGATGAAATAGCTCAGGAAACCGAAAAAGAAATTGCCGCTTTGGGTGTGAAAGCTAAAATGTTTGCTTCCAATGCTGCTGATTTCGCAGCTACGAATGCTACCGTGGATGAGATTGTTAAAGAATTCGGACGTGTAGATATACTTGTAAATAATGCTGGTATCACGAAAGACACCTTGTTAATGCGTATGAGTGAAGAACAATGGGATGCCGTGATCAACGTGAATTTGAAATCTGTGTTTAATTTCACGAAAGCCGTGTCTGCCGTTATGTTACGTCAGAAATCGGGTTCCATTATTAGCATGAGTTCCGTGGTAGGAGTGAGTGGTAATGCCGGACAAGCAAACTATGCTGCATCGAAAGCCGGGATTATCGGATTCACGAAGAGCGTGGCCAAAGAACTTGGCTCTCGTAATATTCGTGCTAACGCTGTTGCTCCGGGATTTATCATTACCGATATGACCGCACAATTGTCCGAGGACGTGCGTAAGGAGTGGGCTGCTAAAATTCCATTGAAGAGAGGCGGTACTCCGGAAGATATTGCAAAGGTATGCGTATTCTTGGCTTCTGATTTGTCTGCTTACGTGACAGGTCAGACAATCCACGTTTGTGGGGGAATGAATATGTAATATCCGCCTAAAAGTTTGGTTATAATTGTCGTAGATGGAGACGGTAGGGGTATTGAAATTCAATACCCCATTTTTTTTACCGGATGTTGAATTGTGAAACAGGAGCCTTCTCCAACTTTGGAGGTTACCGTGATTGTCCCTTTTAGATGCTCTATGATTGTATGGCTGATTGCTAAGCCTAGTCCTGTTCCTTGAACAAAATTGTCACCCTTGTAGAAACGTTCGAAAATACGGTTTATCTTATCTTCGTCAATTCCGGTACCTGTGTCTTTCACGAAAATGGAAACCTGATCGTTATTCTGCTTGTAACCGAGTGTGACTGTTCCTTTGGAGGTGAACTTGATAGCATTGTTGATCAAGTTGTTAATGACTTGTTTTAAGCGTAGGGGATCGGTCGTGATGATCGTGTCGGTTGCAGGAAGGTCCAGAAGTAATTCTACCTCTTGCGGGACGTTTATTTGTTGGGCTCGTAGGATATTTTGTAATAAAGGCGTAAGCGGTTGTTCTGTTATGTTGAAAACCATCGTGTTGGATTCTATTTTTGAGAGATCGAGTATGTCGGATATAAGTGCCAGTAGCTGTTCGCAATTCAAGTGGATCAGTGATAAAAATTCTTTGATTTCCTCTTTCTTGAAGGCCATATCTCCATCAACCAGTAAATTGGAAAAGCCGACAATGGCATTTAATGGTGTCCGAATTTCATGACTCATGTTGGCGAGGAATGCACTTTTAAGTTTATCGCTTTGTTGTGCTTTGTCTCGGGCTTTGGTTAATTCTTCTTCAATTTTTTTGTGTTCCTGTGTACTCATGCAGACGCCAACGAGCCGGAAAGGAATTTGTGTTCCTTGTCCGAGATAAGAAGATTGAGCCTCGAACCATTCCCATTTTCCGTCTCCCCGATGAAGACGGTAGCTCACAGGATCTTCGATAAAATTCCCTTGGGCTTGGAGTGTGAGGGCTTCGAGTACTCCGGCTATGTCATCGGGATGTACCAGTTGGGCAAATTGTTCGTTTGTCAGCGTACAATCCCCGGCCGGAATGTCAAGATGTTCGAAATAACGGGGATCAATAGTCATCAGATTACATTTCGTGTCATATGACCAGGGGAATATCTTCGTGCGACGTAAAGCCATGTTTAACACGTATTCTTGGGTAAGTTCCGTCACGACGTTGCGAAACGTGAATATGATACAATTTGAGCCTTTTTCTACGATAACATTTTTGAAATAACCTTTCGCTAGAAAAGAGGTCGTGTTGATGGTCCCGTAAATGAACGTGTCAGGTGGGAGCGTAACTTCCTGCTCGTCTTTTTGCAGGCGCCCTAAGAGTTCGTCCAGAATATTGATATTCTCATGGGAAATTGAAAATACTTCCCGAATGTTTTTATTCTTTATGTCTTGTTTCTGTACTCCTAGTTCGGCTGCGGCCTGATGATTTACTTGTTTGATACTTCCATTCGGGGCTAATAGTATAAATCCAGCCGGTACGGAATCAAGAAGTTCACGAGCGAACTTTTGTTGCGTGTCTAATTGCTTTTCCTTTACCAGTCTTTCGTGTTTCCGTTTTCGTGCTATCAAGTAGAAAACGAGGGAGAGAATGACGATAGCGGCCAATAGAATAATGTTTAATATTATACTGTATCGAATAGACGCATCGCCAGTGAATAAATTTATCTGGTCAATCATGATATTTTGCGTGTTGTGTTGTTTAATTGATTGTTCTTGTATTCCCGCGGAGACATCTTCATGATACGTTTAAAGAATTTCGTGAAGGTGGGTGGAGAGGAAAAATTCAGACTATAACCGATTTCTTGTATGGTTTTGGTACTTGAAACAAGTAGGGATTTTGCCAGCGTGATCACGTAATAGTCGATCCATTCCCCGGCAAATTTTCCACTTGCAACATGAATGACTGATGATAGGTATTTAGGAGTCAGGCATAATTTGTTCGCATAGAAAATAATGTCACGTTCTTTGAGGTGATATTCTTCAACGAGGGTGATGAAACGGTTGAATATGCTATCGGGGTGTGATAACTCGAAATTTTTATCTTGCATATGACGGTAAACGAAATTGTAGAGATCGTAAAATAAAGCATGTGCTAGTTTATGTACGGCTAGTTCAGAAAAATGAGGATTCAGTTTATCTGTTTTCCTAGATAGCAATGAATAATATGATTCCAATAGTTTAATTTCATCCTCATTGAGTCCGACTACCGGATGATATTGCATTTTGAACCGCAAGGGAATCATTTCTTGACATTTCTCTTTAAAATAGTCTGGCGAAATGAAAATAATCCTCGCTTCGTAATCCGGTGTTGTATGAATCGGTTTGATGACTTGTTTGGGTAGCACGACAATCAAGTGATTCTTTTTAATACGATAGTTTTGGGTGTTGATCATGATTTCTGTTTCTCCCCGGGTGCAAAGCGAGAAAGAACAGGTTTCTGTCACGATGATCCCCTGTTTCTTGATTTCTTCTCCAATGAATGCTTTTTCATTGGTCACGTGGTTATAAATGATTAGACTTTCCGAGGTATAATCCGGGGATACCCGCCGGGCGAGTTCCTTGATGTTGATAGTCGTGGATTCTTTCATTTTTCCATCTAAATAGTTAGGCAAAGGAATGAATAATCTACTATATATCCAACGGTATTCCGACGTTTAGTTTATTTATACCGTCCTAAAGGAAACTAATAATTTATTGACGATTCATACGCTTTATCCGGGAAGTTCTTTTTTCTCGATGACCGTTTGGTTATTTCCCGGAATATTTCTACTTTTAAAACATCATATTTGAATGGTTGCCGAAAAGTCAGGCCGTGATTGTGGCTCACTTTTTGTAAACTCAAAATAAAACAAACAAGTAATTTCATGGAAAGGCGTGTAAAATATAAGATGAAAGCCGGGCTAAAAATAGTCGGGGCGTTCTTGACTGTGGGCTTATTAGCCTCATGTAGTAGTTACAAAGTGCTGAATATAGACGTGTTGCATCCGGGAGAGCTGAATATCGGAAACAAGAATGCACAAATTTTGTTTATCGACCGGAAATTGGTGCATGAGTCGGATTCTCTCTCCGCGTACCAGTTGTATGCTAGTTTGCGGTTACGGCGGGACGAGGTTGTCAATCATTTCTATAATGGGGTGCGTGACGGGTTACGTAACGGGGTACAACCTATTTTACTGGTTAAAGGGTTGGGATTGAACACGGGATATATTCCGGATGGGTATACTCCTGCACCGATTTCCCCGGCAGGTATTGCCGCATTGGAAAAGATATCCGGACAAACATACGTTCTCTCGGTGGAATATTGTAAGTTCGGGTTGGATGGTGCGAGTCGGTTGATGCTTGATACCAATCTTTTCGTGCGTTTATATGACCCGGATGGTGTTGTGGTGGATTCCGCAACTACTCATAAATTGGACGATGTGGACGAGACGCTGTTCGAGGGAAATAATTATGATATAATATGTAATTTTTTCTACAATAACGGGGTGAAGTACGCGGAACGTTTGACGCCGACATGGAAACCCGAACAACGTAGGATTTACACGAATAACCGTCTGTTGAATCTCGGTTACTATCATTTTGAGAACGAGAATGATGAAGAGGCTCAGCGGATATGGAATGCGGCCTTGAACCTGAAGCCCAGAGTAGCGGCTCGTGCCGCGGTGAACTTGGCATGGTTCTATGAAAAAGATGGTAACTTTTCGTCAGCGAAAGCTTTATTGGAGGCGGCTTTGAAAACATTACAAGCAAATAACATCAATGACAATTTGTCCGTATATATTACGGATTACATAAAGCGTTTAGAGAAACGTATCAAGGATGAAACCAAAATTATGGAACAGTTATAAACGATTTTAAAGCATGAGAAATTTCGATTATTACAATCCCGTGAAAATTCTTTTCGGGAAAGGAAAAATTGCCGAGATCGCAAAATGGATTCCGAAAGGGATGAAAGTTATGATGACCTACGGTGGTGGAAGCATCAAGAAAAACGGTGTCTACGAACAGGTGATGGATGCGTTGCAAGGGTTTGATATTGTAGAGTTCGGGGGTATCGAGCCGAACCCGAAATACGAGACTTTGATGCGGGCCGTGGAATTGGCAAAACAGGAAAACGTGGGGTTTCTTCTAGCTGTAGGAGGAGGTTCCGTGATTGACGGGACGAAATTTATTGCTGCCGCAACTTGTTTCGAGGGGAATGAACCTTGGGACATCGTGGCAAAAGGCGCACGGGTGAACGCGGCACTTCCGTTGGGAGCTGTACTGACCCTTCCGGCTACAGGATCGGAAATGAATAGTGGCGGTGTGATCACTCGCCAGTCCACTTTGGAAAAACTGGCGTTCAATTCTCGCCACGTGTTCCCGAAATTCTCTGTACTGGACCCGATGGTGACTTATTCATTGCCCATGAAACAAGTGGCTAACGGGGTGGTTGACACTTTCGTGCATGTCATGGAACAATATTATACTTTCCCGGAACAAGCTGAGATTCAAGATCGTTTCTCTGAATCAATCTTGAAGACTTTGATTGAGTTGGGACCGAAGTTGATTCATGCCGAGAAACCGAATTATGAAGATCGGGCCAACTTCATGTGGGCAGCCACGATGGGGTTGAACGGTTTGATTGCCTGCGGGGTATCGCAAGACTGGTCAACTCACCATATCGGTCATGAATTGACCGCTTTCAACGGGTTGGATCATGGGATCACGCTGGCGATTGTTTTACCGGGAGTGATGAATGCCACGAAAATTAAACGTCGTGAAAAATTGTTGCAATATGCCGCACGTGTGTGGAATATTGACACAGATCAGCCCGATGCTGCCGATCAAGCGATTGCCCGTACGGAACAATTTTTCAATGAATTGGGCGTGAAGACCCGCCTGTCTGATTATGGCGTGGGTATCGACACGATCGACCGTATTGAAAAGCGTTTCCGTGAACGGGGGGATTTTGCTCTAGGTGGTATCGATGATGTGAACGTGGATAATGTGAGAGCGATATTAACTTCAAGACTTTAATAATTGAAAATGGAGAATTGAAAATTGAAAATGGCAAAAGTGTCTTTTTTCAAATTCAATTCTCCATTTTATTTTGTTTACAGAAATTGAAAATCGACTTTTAGTTCTGGATTAATCCCTCTAATTTTCAATTTTCAATTTTCAATTTTCAATTGCCTATGTTGCGTGTATATCGGGCCTCAGCCGGTGCGGGGAAGACGTTTGCTTTAACGATGGAATATTTCAAGATCGTTTTCAATGTTTCTTCTGAGTATAAAAATGTGCTTGCGGTGACCTTTACCAATAAGGCCACGGAAGAAATGAAATCCCGTATCGTGCGGGAATTGAACAAGCTGGCGGAAGGTCAGAAGAGTGATTACCGGGAGGAACTTAAACGGACGCTGAAATTGACAGACGATCAGGTAAGGGAACGGGCCGGAGTGTTACGTACTTTGATTCTGCACGATTACGGGCGGTTATCCGTGACGACAATTGATCGTTTTTTTCAACGGGTAATCAAAGCGTTTACCCGTGAACTGGGGATATTTCCCGGTTATAATGTCGAGTTGGATAGTGACTACGTATTACAGCGAGCCGTGGATCAAGTGATGCAACGCATGAATAAGGATAAGGAGCTAAGGGCGTGGATTACCGAGTTGATGAGTGATAGCGTGGAGGATGCCAAATCGTGGAGCGTGAAGAGTAAGATCGCGGAGCTGGGGAAGGAGTTGTTTGGAGAGAGTTATATGCTCTTCGACAAGGATGTGAGGGACAAGTTTAACGATCGAGGATTCCTGAAAGGTTATAAGATGTTCTTGCAAGGTGTGATCTCCCGTTTCGAGGATCGCATGGAGATGTTCGGTCTGTCTGCTTGCCGGAATATCGAGGAGAATGGATTGCACGCGGAAGATTTTAAAGGAGGGAAACGAAGTTTTATAAATTATTTTTACAAATTGCGGGATAAGAGTCTGGATAAGATTCCCGATTCTGCCCGAAAAGCAATAGATAATCCGGATGAATGGGTGACCAAAAAGCATGATCCGTCGATCCGGACATTGATTGAGCATATCTACCCGGAACTGAATACGAACTTGCGGGAAAGTGTCGAGTATTATGACGAGAATTTTCGGGATTACGTGTCTGCGGTTTTGCTCTCGAAGAATCTTTACCAATTGGGGATTCTGAATGACTTGTACGGGGAGGTGAGAGATTATTGTGACGAAAAAGGGCTCATGTTACTGAGTGACACCACCCGTTTACTTAATATGCTGATTGCCGGGAATGATACTTCTTTCCTGTTCGAGAAAACAGGGAATTTCTACAAGCATATCATGATTGACGAGTTTCAAGACACCTCGACCATGCAATGGGGGAACTTCCTGCCACTTGTTGTGAACACGCTTTCCGAGGGAGGAAGGGCTATGATCGTGGGGGACGTGAAACAAAGCATCTATCGATGGCGTAACGGGGACTGGCGTTTGTTGGCGGAAGGGGTAGAGCGTGATTTGGCTACTTTCGGTACAGATAACGTGATTCTAGAGCATAATTGGCGGAGTTACAAGGAGGTCGTGGAATTCAATAATCGGTTCTTTATCCTGGCTGCACGGCAATTAAAGGAGTTGTATGACAATGAATGTGGAGAAGAGAGTGTTTATTCCCGTTCGATCACAGAAGCCTATTCCCGGCCGGAGCAACTTGTGAGCCGTTCAGGAAGTGGGTACGTGGAGATCCGTTTCTGTGGGGAAAAACAAGAAGAGGGGAGTGATGCGGAGATCATGAACTCTGTCGTGGATGTTGTCAATGATACGATGTACCGGGGTGGAGAGCTGAAAGACTGTGTGATTCTTGTGCGTAACGGTAAGGAAGGTGCTTTCGTGGCTGATTACTTGATAGAATATAACAAGCGGGAGAATATTCCTTTTCCGATACCTTTTATATCTAATGATTCGCTATACGTTTCCTCGTCGCCTTACGTGGAATTAATTGTTAACGTGCTACGTTACATGGTGGAACCGTATGATGCGGTGAATCGAACGGTGTTGCTTTATAATTACCGAACTTTTGTCAGGGGTGAAGATACTTCACGGGAAGATGTTCTTTTCAAAGCCGGTAGTACGGACGAGAGTTTTCTTGACACGATCGACTTGCCGTTTTTACGGGAGCCGGAGAAACTGACATTTAGTTCCTTGTTCGAGATCACGGAGACGATTATCGAGGCTTTCGGTTTACGGGCTAGGATGGAAGAATTGCCTTACTTGATCGCTTTCCAAGATATTCTCTTTGATTACGAGAAAAACAACACGAACAGTGTTCCTATTTTCCTTGAATGGTGGGAGAAGGAAAAGGATAAAAAAGTGTTATCTACTTCGGAAGAAGTGGATGCCGTGCGAATTCTTACGATACATAAATCCAAAGGGTTGGAATTTAAAACGGTTATTATTCCTTTCTGTGCCTGGGATCTTGATGATACCCGTCACGGGCGCCGGATATGGTGTCAGAATCGAGAGGAGGGGTTTAGGGATTTGGAGTATGCACCATTGAACTATTCCTCTAAACTGGCAGATAGTCATTTCCGGGAGGATTACCTCAGTGAGCACGTGAAGGCTTATGTCGACAACTTGAATCTGCTTTACGTGGCGTTCACGCGGGCGGAACGGGAGTTGTATGTTCTGCCTTACGCACCCAAGATAACGAAAGAAGGGAAACCGTCAGATATTGGTGCTTTTTTCTTTCAAGTTTTGGAGGCAAGCGGGATACCGGAATGGAATTCCGAGAATTCGAGCTTGATCATCGGGGAGAAACAGTTGATAGACGGTAAGGAAAAAATAGAAGACGATCATACATTAAGTCTGGCGGAATATCCGATTTATGAATTGAACGAGCGGGTGAGTGTCCGGTATAAATATGAAGATTACACGGACCCGGAGACAATAGAGATTTCTGCCGTTGACGAGGGGAAGATGTTACATGAGATATTCCGCCGTATCGAGACGGTGGATGATGTAGATCGGGCGGTAAATGATATGTATCATTCCGGTTTACTTACCTTGGTGGAAAGGGAGAATTACCGGGAGCAGGTGGTGTCTTATTTGAATAACCCAGTCCATTCGGCATGGTTTGATGGTCGATATAAGATTATTAATGAACGGGATATACTTTTCTGTAACTCGGGAAAAGCTCGTCCGGACCGGGTTATGGTTGATGGAAAAAAAGCCATTGTTGTGGATTATAAATTCGGTCAGAAAGAAGAGAAATCGTATATCCGGCAGGTTGGTTTTTATTGTAAAACATTACGACAGATGGGCTATACCGATGTGGCAGGTTATATTTGGTATGTTCCCTTGGGAAAAGTAGTGTCTGTGTGAGGACATAAAAAATGGGAAGTTTGCATTTGAAACTTCCCATTTTTATATCCGGAGATTTATTATCTACGATAGTCTAATCTTTTTTTGCCAAGAGGAACACTAACACCTAAGTAGGCATTTACCCGGTTGGCGTCACCTGCTGATTTGGTCATCAAATAGTCTGAACCGATGAAAACAGGGCCTAATTTCAAGCCTATTCCCAGCGTTTCAAAGTCACTATGTAAGAAAGAGTAACTTAATGTTGCCCCGAACCAGTTTCTCGGACGGTAGTTTGCTGAAAGTGTCAATTCGGAGTAAGCTTTAGGCTGGGTGAATTGAGTAGAGGACAACAGACCGAATCCGAGCTTGTTATTCAAAAGGGTATATTCTGCTCCGAGGTTCAAGGTTGAACGAAGACTGGTACTCCGGCTTTTGGTTTTCTCTTCCGTTTGGAATTGGATCAAGTCGAAGTCGAACACGTCTCCAGCCTCGTAATTTTCAAGATGTTCTGGGTCTATATTCACGAAATCACCGTAATCGTGTTCACTGTCAGTCGTGGCAATCGTGGTGGATGATTTTGACCAGCTAATGAATCCCAAGTCGAGAATGGCAGCTGATACATTAATACAACCAAGAAAATTATAACTTGCCCCTAAGTCGATGCCGAATCCATAACCGGATACACCGGGCGAATCGAAATCAATATCATCAATATATCCACCATCTGAACTATACCCAAATTCTAATCCTTTCATGGAAGTTTCCAAACGTCCTTTGGTTTTTACTTTCCACGATTGATAGCTTGAAATATCGCTGGTATTTACATTTGCGTAGATTTGGTCAATTTTAGCGTCTAGATTACCTAGTCCAACCAAAACTTTCACACGTCCCCCGACAGTCAAATCCTTTGTTACCGGACGTGAATATCCCAATCCTATTTCAGTGAAAATATCTGCGTGGAGTTCCATATCCCGAATGTCGTATTGTGTGTTAAGTTCTTCGAATGAATCCGGATCAATATTAGCGTAACGGGCAAATTCGAACATCTTCTTCGGGATGGAGGCACTAATGATGGACCGGGCACCCAAATTTACGGTCCAGAATCCTTTCCCGCTGTAAAAACCGAAAGAAATAATGTCCACCGTCAAGTCGATATTCATCGTGTTCTTGTTGTCCAGACGACTGATGAATTTGTCGCTATTCAAAAAGTCATTCTCGTTTTCGATAATGTCGATAAAATCATCGATACTCAATTTGTTGGAAGAAGCAGATAATCCGATGGCACCGATAGCCGGGATATTAAAATATCCTCTGGCGGGTTGCAAGGCAGGGTTCATTTTAAGTCTGGCCGGAACGTTGTCCATGAAATAAGAAGTTCTAAGTCCTTGTGCAAGCCCCTCAGAAATTCCCATAATAGACAAAAGTATAGCCACACAGCTAACTTTCAAAAAGGTAAAACTTTTTTTCATAAATAGTGTCGTTTATAAATCTGATTTGATATTTATTACGACACAAAATTGTCATTTTATTTTAGAATAGACAAGGATTATTATTAATTATTTGTTTCATTTTAATGTAGTGAAAGCATAATTTATCATCTGATATTTGGAAATGTAAAATAGATACTCTATCTTTGCACTCGCAAAACGAAAGAAGTTCTGCTTATATTGCGGGATGGAGCAGTTGGTAGCTCGTTGGGCTCATAACCCAAAGGTCGTCTGTTCGAGTCAGGCTCCCGCTACAAAATGAGGATCGATGAAAGTCGATCCTTTCTTTTTTTATTCAGCATATGAAACTAACACGTTTTTCACGTGAGACAATAGATAGAGAATGAATAGTTGTTGTATTTGCTATATAGTTGTATTTTGGAATGTATAAAATACGCTATTTTCTTTGTTGTGTGGATGAATAGTCATACCTTTGTAAAAATAAATAATTCTTTATGTATGAAAAAGGTGGTGTATATTTTGAGTTGTATTTCACTGTTTTTATCATGTAGAGGTAAAGACGTGTATAAAGCTCCGGAGGCAGATCTGAATCTGTTGAAACCATACGAGGATATGGAGGTCATCGTTCCGGAGGGGTATGCCTCGATTGTCAAGTTATATGATGATACCTTGGCAATTTGTACTTATTCAACAACAATTTCGATCCCTACTTTCTGGGCGTCTAAATTGGGTCGGGCATCTGAAAATAGTCCGATCACGATTGAAAATGTAGAGAATGAGAATAATTATTATCAAGGTGTGTTAAATACTTGGCAGGTCGTGGCTTTTGAGGATAGTCGGGAAGGAGATTATGACTATAATGATTTGATCATACACGTGAACTGGAGTATTCGGGAAAATAATTACACGATATCCGTTCAGCCAGTTGCTTTAGGATCTTCCAAGAAAATTAAGCTGGGATTCGAGAAAATGGATGGTAATATTTCGAGTGTGAACGAGGTAATCGTGGCCGAAGATTGTCGGAAAGAATTGTTTGAGGGGAGAGAGGGATTTATCAATACTTTTTCCGGCAAAGAAAAGGTGATTATTAATAATGGTAAATATAAATACCAGAAAGAGTTGGCGAAACAGAGTAATGATCTTAGATGTGCCGTGAATTGGTTCATTGAAGTAGATGGCGGGACAAGATTATATGCTATTACGAATAACCCGATATGTCTTAATCAAGAAGGAAGACCTTATGGATTGATATTCACTAGAATCTATGATGAGTATACCTATTGTAACGAGAAAGGGGAGCGTTGTGGAGTTGACTGGTTTCTATATCCCCAAGAGCTTGTGAATATATCTGATATTTATGATTTCGACGGCTATATGAAAACAGGAGATATTTCTATTTTCCGAACTCCCAAAGAAGGTTTTTATGACGCCATAGGGAAAGGTGAACCGATGGGAAAAGAGGGACTGATATATTGTCCGAATTCGTTGTATAACGTGAAACTATAATAGTAGGTTAGAACGGGGAGTTTTCCCCGTTTTTTTATTCCTTTTCTCGTTATTTTTCAGTGCATTTTGTTTGGTGGGTTGATATTTATTTGTACTTTTGCGCCCGTGTTATAAAAACATAATGTCTAATTTATTAGGAGATAAGCATTTATTATTTATTATGGCAGAAGAACAAAAAGAAATGCAAGTAGAACTTGCACAAGAAGAAACCAAGAAAGTTGCTCCCGTGGCAACAACAAGCGCTGAGGCTGACGAGAATTTTGACTGGGAAGCTTATGCAAATGATGATGTAATCCCCGCATCTGAAAAAGAAGAATTGGCTAACAGATACGCCGAGACTCTTTCATCTGTAGTAGAGAAAGAAGTTGTTGAAGGTACTGTTATCTCAATGAACAAGAGAGAAGTCGTTGTAAACATCGGTTACAAGTCAGACGGTATCATTTCATTGAACGAATTCCGTTACGATCCGGAATTAAAAGTGGGAGATAAAGTAGAAGTTTACGTTGAGACTCAAGAAGACAAGAAAGGTCAGTTGACTCTTTCTCACAAAAAAGCAAGAGCTTTACGTAGCTGGGATCGTGTTAATGCGGCGTTGGAGAACGACGAAATTATCAAGGGTTACGTTAAATGTCGCACGAAGGGTGGTATGATCGTTGATGTATTCGGTATCGAGGCATTCTTACCGGGTTCTCAAATCGATGTTAAGCCGATTCGTGATTATGATATCTATGTTGGCAAGACCATGGAATTCAAAGTGGTTAAGATCAACCAAGAATTCAAAAACGTTGTTGTATCTCACAAAGCTCTTATCGAGGCTGAATTGGAACAACAGAAGAAAGATATCATCTCTAAATTGGAAAAAGGACAGGTACTTGAAGGTACTGTTAAAAATATCACCTCTTACGGAGTATTCATTGACTTGGGTGGCGTAGACGGATTGATTCACATCACTGACCTTTCTTGGGGTCGCGTAAATCACCCGAACGAAATCGTTGAGTTGGATCAGAAGTTGAACGTTGTTATTCTTGACTTCGATGACGAGAAAAAACGTATCGCTCTTGGTTTGAAACAATTGACTCCGCACCCGTGGGATGCTTTGAGCGCAGACTTGAAAGTGGGTGACCGCGTGAAAGGTAAAGTAGTAGTTATGGCTGATTACGGTGCTTTCGTTGAGATCGCTCCGGGTGTAGAAGGCTTGATCCACGTATCTGAAATGTCATGGTCTCAACACTTGCGTTCAGCTCAGGACTTCATGAAAGTGGGAGACGAAGTAGAGGCTGTTGTTCTTACCTTGGATCGTGATGAAAGAAAGATGTCTTTGGGTATCAAGCAATTGAAAAACGACCCGTGGCAAAATATCGAAGAGAAATATGCTGTTGGCACGAAACACAAAGCTATCGTGCGTAACTTCACGAACTTCGGTGTATTCGTGGAGATCGAAGAAGGAGTTGACGGATTGATCCACATCTCTGATTTGTCTTGGACGAAGAAAGTAAAACATCCGGCAGAATTCACTCAAATTGGTGCTGAGATCGATGTTGTAGTTCTTGAAATCGACAAGGACAACAGAAGATTGAGCTTAGGTCACAAACAATTGGAAGAGAATCCGTGGGATGTATTCGAAACGATCTTCACTGTTGATTCTATCCACGAAGGAACGATCACTGAAATCTTCGACAAGGGTGCTGTTATCGCATTACCTTACGGTGTAGAAGGATTTGCTACTCCTCGCCATTTGGTAAAAGAAGACGGAACTCAGGCTAAGGTTGACGAGAAATTACCGTTCAAGGTGATCGAGTTCAACAAGGGTGCCAAGAGAATCATTCTTTCTCACTCTCGTATTTTCGAAGACGAGCAAAAGGCTGTTGATAATGCCAAGAAGAAAGATGAGGCTAGCGCTACTAAAAAAGCAGTGAAGAAAGTGAAAGAAAAATTGGAAAAAACAACGTTAGGTGACATCACCGAGTTGGCTGCTTTGAAAGACCAAATGGAAGCTAAAGAAGAGGAAGAAAAGAACAATTAATTTGTGAAATTCGAATTGACTATATTAGGGTGCGGTTCTGCCGTACCCACGCTTCAAAGAAATGCTGCCGCTCAGGTACTCAATGTACTTGAGCGGTACTTTCTTATTGACTGTGGCGAGGGTACTCAACAACAGTTGAGACGCTTTAAAGTGCCATACAATAAGATCAATCATATTTTTATTTCCCATTTACACGGGGATCATTTTTTCGGACTAATTGGTCTATTATCCAGTTTTTCATTACAGAACCGTCGGGCTGAATTACATATCTATTCAGACAAGCGTTTGGAAGAGATCATCGAGTTCCAGCTGAAAGTGATGAACTCTCGGCTGAATTACCCATTGATATTTCATTACCTAGACCGTGAACCTGGTTTAATATACGAGGACCGTATGATGACGGTTCATGCTTTCCCACTAAAACACCGTTACGAGGCTCCTGTTACGGGATTTCTATTTGCCGAGAAAGAGAAGGAGAGAAATATTAAGCGGGAGATGACTGATGCTTTCCGTGTTCCGGTGGCTTTTATGCACCGTTTGAAGAAGGGAGAGGATTTTATCACGCCTGAGGGGGAAGTGATTGCGAATAGTCGTTTAACAACGGCTCCGCCAGCTCCTCGTTCTTATGCTTACATGACGGACACGCTTTTCCGAGAATCTTTTGCCGAATACGTACAAGGTGTTGATTTACTCTATCACGAATCAACTTACGGGAACGAGTTTGAAGGATTGGCCAAAGAAACTTTTCACAGTACTGCAGGACAAGCAGCGCGAATGGCAATGCTTGCCGAAGCAAAACACCTTCTGCTGGGACATTTTTCGTCCCGTTATCCCGATCCGACCCCTTTACTGGAACAAGCACGGGAGATTTTTCCAAATACGGATTTGTGTTATGATGGGGCGGTATTCGAATTACCTGCGGTGAAACGGGGGTAATGTTGTCATGACTTACCTAGCTTTTGGGCTAAGGCTTGTCTAGTCTTTAGTATGATTCCTTTTACATTTAATTGATAGTTCATTTAGACCACGGAGCATTCATCCTGTATTCATGTTGCATTTATCCTCGATAAAATAGATATTTGAGACGATTTTGTTTGGATTCGGGGTAAGGGGTGAAGTATATTTGTTATAGGGTGAGATATGCTTGAGTGATGGGAGACTAGGGCGTAGGGCTAGTTTAATATGGGGGGAAGTAAAGCCGTGAGGTTATTATTTATGTTTGATTTTTAATCTTATTTCGTATATTTGCTTTTTGGGTGATGAAAATTTAGATGAAATGATAGATGAGGAGTTGATTTTATCCGGGGTAAATCGCAAGAACGAAAAGGCTTGGGCAAGTCTTTACGATCATTATTATGCGGCATTGTGTGCATACGTGAATCGGATATTGAAAGGCTCCGAGAGTACTGAGGATTTGGTGCAGGAGGTTTTTATTGCCATCTGGAGGTCTGACAAAAGATTTGCTTCCATGCAAGATTTGACTCGTTACCTGTATCGGGCTTGCTATAATAATGCGTTGGTGTTTGTGCGGAATAACCAGATTCATGATACGATATTGAACTCAATAGGAGCAGAAAGTGATTTTACGGCTGATGATGTGTATGCTCAAACGGTTCGGGAGGAAGTAACCCGGCAGTTGTACGTGTATATTGAAGCGTTACCTTCGGAACAGAAGAAGGTTATTCTAATGAGTATTGAAGGGTATTCATGGGATGAAATTGCAGAAAAATTGGGGATAAGTGTAAATACAGTCAAGACTCATAAAAGTCGAGGATTCAAATCTTTACGTTCAAAACTGCAAGATTCCGTGTGTTTATTTTTAATTTAATTGAAAAAAAGAGTCTTTTCGTGTCATCTGAAATCGGGAGTTGTGTATTATGAGTATACAATGTGGAAGATAACAGATGATGAAAAAGAAAAACATATATGATGATGCGTCTTTGATCAAAAAGTCGTTGATAAAAGATTTAAGTGATAAGGAGCAAAAGGAATTGGATCAATTGCTGGATGACCAATCCTTACAAGATGTATACAAGGAGTTGAGTGATCGTGGTTATTTGAAAAAGCAATTTATGGAATACGAGTAGGCTAAGCACCCAGCGCCTTGTCATATTTCTATGATAGGTTTCCGAGTACTCGCCTCCGAACCGGACTTACAAGTCTCCCTGTATCCGGCTCTCCACTAATTAATTCAGTCTGATTCTTCGGTCAGGGTCTATCTTTGCATGACACTTTGAGCAGACAGCCAAAGTTTTTCGTCTTCGGGCTATCATTCTCTTTTCCCAGTCGGATTTACCTTTCAAGTCTTTAAGTTTGCGAACGTGATGCATTTCGAGTTTATCGGTAGCACCGCATAATTCGCAGACTTGGAGTTTCAGCCTTTCCATAAGGCTGTTACGTCCACCTGTTATAGAAACTGTCCGTGGAATAGTGTCACAGTAAATATTACCTGCAACCTTTTTGCGTTTGAAACCATCATGATAGAATGATTGATAAAGTGTCTTACCCTTACTATTTTCATATGCCACTTGGAAAACCTTATTCTTTTTATATTTCAGAAGTATTTTCTTTACAGATGATTTGTATTTGTTCGCAAATACCTTATACATGCTGTATGACATAATGTGATAGAAAGAATTGATGACATAGCTATTATTGGCTATTGAGTAGTAATTATAGAACCCTCGGATTTCGGCATTGAACTGACTGACTATTTCCAAGTCATCCAAGTTCAGCATGTACGTTCTGACGATAGATTTCCAAACCTCTTTACCATTGACAACCGCTATTCTTGCGACCTTATAATCAAAGAGTTTCTTCCGCATCGTTTCAAAATTCAGATACAAGACAGGCTTGTGTCCGAATGCCCTAACCGTTCTACCGAACTTATCCTTGCGTAAATCATTACTCCTGCGGATAAATACGTCATATCCGAGAAATTTCGCTGGTTTTTGCGCATTGGTTATCAGCGTCTTTTCGTCTGACAGTTCCAGTTTAAGAGTTTCGTTCAAATAGTTCTTAATATCCTCTTTTACTGTTTTACAGTCTTCCAGACTACCGGTAATTCCAATCAGAAAATCATCTGCGTATCTCACATATTTTAACCGTTTGATACTGCTGTCCATTTCATTACGTGCCGGATAGTTGTTCCGTTCTTCTCGTAGCCGCTTAATTTCAGCGGTCATCTGTTCCCTTACCTTTACATCTTTCTCATTCTTTAGTTTCTTTGCCAGTCGGTATCTCCGCTGTTCGTATAGCTTGTATCGAGCATCGCCTTTTCTCGTTTTCCCTTTATTAAACCGATTGATGTATTCCTTGATGTACTTGTCGAACTTGTCAAGGTAGATATTAGCCAGTATTGGGCTGATAATCCCGCCTTGCGGAGTTCCACTGTACGTTCTATGAAATACCCAGTCTTCCACATATCCGGCATTCAGGAACTTTCTGATAAGCCGCAAAAATCTTTCGTCAGCGATACGTTCCCGAAGAATATTAATCAATACGTCATGATTGATATTGTCGAAGAATCCTTTAATATCGCCTTCAATAAACCATTTCACGGCAGTGAATGTCTTTTGTATATCTATAAGAGCAGTATGACAACTTCGTTTGGGACGAAACCCATGTGAAGTATGTTCAAAACTACCTTCATAGATTGCTTCAAGTATCATTCTAACTACTTCCTGTACCAGCTTATCATCAAAAGAGGGTATGCCAAGCGGACGTTTTTTCCCGTTTTTCTTAGGTATATACGTCCTTTTGGACGGGTTAGGCTGATAAGTCTCATTTTTTAGACTATCAATCAATTGTTCAACTCGGTCAATGCTCATTCCGTCAATGGTTTTACCATCAGCTCCTGCCGTCATGTTGCCTGTCTTGCTGTAAATATTCTGATAGGCTACATAAAACATTTCTTCGTTAAACAGCACTCTATACAGCCGCTCAAACTTATAGTTCAAGTTACCGCTGTGTTTACTCAGACTGTTCAACACATTTTCTGGATTTCTCATGTCTCTCACATCTTCCTTTAAATTGTTAAACTTAATTAGCTGCTCCCTTTCGCCATGTACAGGGCGTTACCCTGCTCAGACTACTATGGAAGCTCCGTTGCCATGCCGGATATTCAGGGGCAGACCCCATAGCCCTACAACTGGCTTTCCGGTTTAGGCAATCCCCGTTTAGAAATTTGACGACTATTTGGCTTGATAGATTGTCGGATACGACTTTCGTCCTTTACTACTTATGGTAGTTGCCTTGCGGTAAGTTTATGCTACTCCTGCTACCTCTCATCAGTGTAGTACCGCAACATGACGGCATAATTCCGAAGAATTATTCAACTGTCTTCCGTCATTGTCCAAGGATACGACTGCTCAGACTATCGTTCAACCAATACAGGCTTTATCCTCATATCTATCATTTTAACTTGCCATTCGGTCGCAGCCTGACAGTTGGCTGACTTATGGCTTTACCAGCGTGCTATGTTCCCTTGTGGGGTTTTCCCCTCCGGTTAGCGGTTGTTAATGGGCATTTTAAACACTTGCCCAGTCGCTTGCCAAAGCGACATTCGTCAAATTCCCTTTACGGGCGCACGAAGTATTCTTCCAAAAAAGCTTATCGTGAGTTTAAGGAAAGAAGGGGACATTCCGGACGAATCAGAATCGTACGTTGGGTTGCTGTGGTTGCCGCCGTGTGGGTGTTAGCATTGGGTGTTACATTATGGATGACTTTTGGGAAGAAAGAAAATGTCGCTCCACTTCCGGTTGCCTCGAAGATTATTCCGGCTGGGGAGAAAAAAGCTACATTGACGTTAGCGGATGGAACGGAGGTTCACGTTGAGGAAATAACCGCACAAATATTGCAGGAGAAGGGGATGAATATTGAATATAGGAATGGGGAGATTGTTTATCACAAAAGTGAAGAAAAAACGACAGAGGTTGTTTATAATAAACTTGAGGTTCCCCGGGGTGGTGAATGTATGATTAAACTAGATGACGGGACGAAGGTATGGGTAAATGCGGAGACAAAGTTGAAATATCCGGTAGCTTTTGTCGGTGATCGTCGGGAAGTGGTTTTGGAGGGTGAGGCATTTTTTGATGTGGCAAAAAACGAAAAACCTTTTATCGTGAAAACTTCTTTTGGAGATGTACGGGTGTTGGGAACAGCCTTTGGAATAAGTGCTTATGCGAGTGAACCGGAAAGTTATACAACTTTGGTAAGGGGCAAAGTGAGCGTTGAGAGAGAGGGGGGGAAGCCTGTTGTTATTTTACCGGGAGAACAGGTAGTAACTTCTAAAGATGGGAAAATGATGAAACAGAAGGTGGATGTTGAAGAGTTCGTGGGATGGAAAGATGGAATTTACGTGTTCAAGGAGAAGAGTTTGGGAGAGATTATGAAAACTTTGGAAAGATGGTATAACATATCCGTGGATTTCCAAGATAAGAGTTTGGTTGATTTGCCATTTACGGGCAATTTGAAACGTTATGATGATATAAATGTATTTTTCGATGCTTTGACTCGTACCGGGGATATGAAGTATCGGGTGGAAGGAAATCAAGTGATCCTATTTAAATAAAAACGAGATAACGGACTACAAATTTCTCAGGTTCGATGTCCATTATCTCATTTAACAAGTAATTTACAAATCTATGAAAAAAAATCCATTCTTGAGGTGGAAAAGGCTTGTAAAATGTAGAAGCTTTTTTCACGTGATGAGTTTAACGCTTATCTTGACATTGGGTAGCTTGTCGGGATATGGAGCGAAAGCCGTGCGAGACACTATTTCTTTGAATTTGCAAGAAGTGAAATTAGAGAGGTTCGTGGAAGTGATGAAACAAAAGACAGGATTGAATTTTCTGTATAATTCATTACTGTTTAAAGATGCGAAACCGATTTCCGTGACTGCAAACGGGGAGAATTGGGAATCCGTGTTGAGGAGAGTGCTAGAGAAGGAAGGTTTCACGTATGACGTGAAGGATGAGATCGTGGTGATCAAACGGAAGGTTGAAAATGATCATGACAAGTTTGTCATTGTTAAGGGAAAAGTTATTGATTCAAAGAAAGAACCACTTCCGGGAGTAACCGTGTTATTAAAGGGAATGACCATCGGAACCGTGACGGATTCCAAAGGAAATTTTTCAATTCGGGTTCCTCAAGGTGTGGATACTTTGATTGTCAGTTTTATTGGTATGCAGACCGAGTATCTGAAACTTGAAAAAGATAAGTTGGAATACACGGTTGTTATGAAGGAGGACGTGACTCAGTTGGGAGAGGTTGTTGTGACAGGCTACCAGGAATTTGATAAGACCAGAATGGCTGGTTCTGTTTCTTCTATTAAAGCAGAAGATTTGCATTTCAGTGGAACTAATACGTTGGAACAGGCATTACAAGGGCGATTACCGGGTGTTGTTATCACAAATACAAGTGGACTGGTCGGGGTACGGCAAAAAACAAGAGTTCGGGGAACTTCGACGTTGTTAGGTAGCCAGGAGCCGATTTGGGTCGTGGATGGGATTATTCAAGAAGACCCACTCCCGTTTGATGCGCAAACCTTTAATAGTGTAGGAGAAATTAATTCAGATAACTTTGATTATATCCGGAATTTTGTAGGTAGTTCAATTTCGTGGTTGAATCCTAGTGATATCGAGAGTATTACAGTATTGAAAGATGCTTCTTCTACTGCAATTTATGGGGTTCGGGCAGCTAATGGTGTAATTGTTATTAAGACAAAACGAGGAAAAACGGGAGCCGCTTCAATTTCTTATTCTGCTTCTTTGAATGTGGCAGAACAGGTTACTTATGATAAATTAGAATTGATGAATTCCAAAGAAAGGGTAGAAGTATCCCGAGAAATTTTTCAAAGGGGTTTAACAGCTTCTTGGACGAATAATAATATCGGTTATGCGGGAGTTTTGAACCAATATCTGAATAAAGAGATTTCCGGAGAAGAGTTTGAGCAACGTGTGGCTAAGTTGGAGACTACAAATACTGATTGGTTCGATATTCTTTTCCGTAATCCATTTAGTCATAATCATTCACTTTCGGTTTCCGGGGGGAGTGAAGATGTACGGTATTACACCTCTTTGTCATATAATTCTACGAAAGGTACTGCGGTTGGAAATGATTCTGAGTCTTACAGTGCGAACGTAGGATTGGATATGACAGTGACAAAAAAGTTTAGGGCTTCATTTACTTTATCCGGTTCTCATGCTACGACGAAAGGATTTACAATTGTTAGTCCTTATGAATATGCCACGAAAACCAATAGATCTATTGCTGCTTACGAAGATGATGGAGATTTGTCTTACTATCAAAAGGAGAGTGGTTATTTATTTAATATTATCAACGAAAGGGATGAATCTGGAACTTCTAATAAGAATTTGTCTTTGAATACGAATCTGAATTTGAATTATGATTTCACAGAATCTTTGAAATTTCAGATGTTGGGAAGCGTGAATATTGCCTCTGTTATTGGAGAATCCTGGGTAACGGAACGGACTGAGTATATAGCTAAAAAACGAAGATATGATTATGGTGCATATAAAGCTGTTGATGCAGAATATAAAAATTCACCGCTTCCTGTTGGTGGGGAGTATAGTCAGGATGAAAATAAATCGGTATCTTGGAATTGGAGAAATTCGCTTTCTTACGATAAAGTATTTAATGGGGTACATGCTTTAACGACGATGTTAGGGATAGAATTGAGTAGTGCGAAAAATACCGGTTTTTCTTCCACTGCATACGGATATTTGAAATATAGAGGAAAGTCGTTTGCACAAGTACCTACTGTATTGATCAATCCGGTTAGTAAAACAGAATATGCGAATGATCTGATGAAAGAATTTACTCGTAAAATTACGGACCGGAAAACGAATCAGTTGGGGGCTTATTTGACTATGAATTATGCTTATGACGGAAAATATGTAGTGAATTTTAGTGTCCGATTAGATGCATCCAATCGTTTTGGACGCTATGCTAATGAGAATTTTAATCCGGTATGGGCCGGGGGACTTCGTTGGAATGTAGCTCGGGAGGCTTGGTTTAGTAAACAGAATATTGTATCTGATTTGAGTTTCCGTTTTAGTTATGGTTACCAAAGGAATATGGCAACCAATTATAGTCCCTCTTTGATTGTGAAGGTTCCGACAACTACTAACGGATTAACGGACTCAAATACAGGAGATGATTTGCTAGAGATTAGTTCTCTACCCTATGAGGATTTACGTTGGGAAAAAACCTCCTCTTACAATTATGGGGTAGATATGGGACTATTTCAAAACAAGATTCGAGTCGGTTTTGAGTATTACATGAAGAAAGGAAAGGATATGATTACCTCCTTGCTGGTTCCTCGAGAATATGGTATTGAGAATATGCCTGTGAATGGAGGTAGTATGGAAAACTCAGGTTGGGAATTAAGTGTAAGTTTTACACCGGTACGGACAGCAAATTTTACTTGGGATATGGGAGTGAACACTTCTAAGAACAATAATGAAATCACGAAAGTGGGGGTGCAGAATCTCTCTTGGAAAACAGCTATTGGTGGTAACTATTATAAGAAAGGTTACCCTGTCTCAGCCTTTTGGGCGTTTGATTGTGATGGGATTGATCAGGCGACCGGTTATCCGATTATCAATTTGGATGTACACGATGGTAGTGATGCGTTAAATGATCCTACGGCTTACATGAAGTATGTTGGAAAACTGGATCCGGATTTCACGGGAGGATTAACCATGTCGTTCAGATACAAACAATTATCCTTGTCAACCAGTTTTTATTTGCAGGTAGGGGGTAAGAAATTTTTGATGGAGGCTTACGGGTCTCAGACTCTTCCTTCCGAGTATGAGAATTTATCTTCCGAATTGAATAAACGTTGGCGACCGGGTGATACAAATGCAAAATTTCCTGGATTACCGGATAAAAATGTGGTAAATATTTTACTTCCAGATACGAAAACATATACGAATGTCTATGAGATGTATAATTATAGTAATGCAAGAGTTGTAAATGCCTCTTCTTTAAAGTGTAATAGTATTTCTTTAAGTTATTCTTTCCCGGAACGATTGGCAAAACTTTTATGGGTAAAATATGTTAGTGTGGGGGCAAGTATATCTAATCCTTTTACCATTGCCAGTAAGGATTTTAAAGGACGGGACCCGGAGGTTGCTACAGGTGCGCAACCGATAACTAGTTCCTATTCATTTAATCTTAATGTAACCTTTTAATTGATCTGATTATGAAAAAGAATTCATTTTACATATGGTTGTGGGGGATACTATTTATCTGTTCTTCATGTCATGATTTTTTTAAGGAATCGAGTCAGGATTTGATAAAACCATCTTCAATAGAAGATTTACGCTCAGTAATGTACAAGGAAGCTTATCCTTATCAGTTTGCATCGGATAATTATTTGATGTTATTGACAGATGAAATACAATGTAACGGATTGTTGAATGATAAATATGGAACGCAACATGAAAACGGGACTCCGATATTTACGTTTAACCCAATGATGTTTGATGGTGGGGAAGTATTCCCGGGGGATGATGTTAATTCGTGGAAGATTTATTACGAGAAGATTAAAGGATGTAATGTGATTATTGACTACGTTTCCGAGGTGTCCGGAACGGAGCAGGAAAAGAATGCATTATTGGGGCAGGCAATGTTATTGCGCGGGTATTATCATTTGAAATTAGCGATGATTTATTGCCAAGCCTATAATGTTTCGGGAGTAAATCCGGAGGTAACATTAGGTGTACCTCTGATGTTAACAATGGATTTGACAGATGAGTTCCCAGAACGACCTTCTTTGAAAGTGTTATATAACCAAATAGAGAAAGATCTTTTGGAGGCAACTTTATTATTGGAAGAGAACTATACACCGGAGAGCGTGTACCGAGTTGGAGATATTGCCGCTTATGTGCTGCTTTCCCGTTTTTATTTGTTCCGTGGTGGTGAAGAGGATTGGGACAAGGCTATTCAATATGCCGGAAAAGCAATAGAAGAAGGTCCGATGCTTTCTCGTTTGTCAATATTTTCTGGAACAGATAAAAGTATTTATGATAGTGATGTGAGTTCTGAGGTTGTTTGGTGTTATGGGAGTAAATCCTTTCGGGCTCAAAGTGCCATTTACTTTGTGACAGTAGGATATCAAGAAACAGTTCCTTGGAGTATCTCAACTGAACTATTAGGGCAGTATGCCCCAGATGATTTGAGAAGTAATGTTTATTTTAGTTCACAGCTTGTGAAAGGAACTTATGGTAATAAAATAGGGCACAACTCTTCCTATGGTGGCGATCATGGTATTCGTATGGCGGAAGCTTATTTAAACAGGGCCGAAGCACTAACCCGTCGTTTCCAGGTGAAAGGGGATGGAAATGATCGAGTACAAGCATTAAATGATTTGAATACATTGAGAGAAACTAGGTATGCTACCGGGACATATGTAGCGGAAGAAATAACGGATGCTCAAGATCTATTAGACTTTTGTCTGAAAGAACGTAGATTGGAATTGTGTGTGGAAGAAGGATTTCGCTGGTTTGATATAAAACGTTTTGGCTTGTCTGTTACCCATAAATACATTGATAGCGGAGGGGTAGAACGTGAGTATGTGTTGGAGAATAATTCTTTGTTATACGCTCTACCTATTCCATACGATGCAATAGAACGGAATTATAAATTAAAACAAAATCCCAGATAATTATGAAATGGAATAAATCTCTCTATATAATACTGTTACTACAATTAGTATTTGTCGTTTCTTGCTACAATGAAAAGGAGTTGAAACCTTCGGAAATCACTTCTAGTTATTCGGTTCCTCAAGGAACACATGATTATGATGATGTGATCGTGGATATTTATAATCAATATGGTAGTTGTTTGTTATACAAATATACGGATAAGGATACTTACTGGACTCCCTCCGGATGGATGAACGGGAGTTTAGGAGACAATGGAAGTCAAGGATATATTATAATCCCGGCTGAAGAGGAGTATGTGGGGCAACAAGTGGATTTGATTCAAAAAGCGTGGTTCGCTTCTTATTCTGATGAATTCCTGAAAGAATTTTTACCCGTAAAAATTATGCTTTGTTCTGATATTGATTCTGTGTATATGGAGTGGGATTTTTCCTCTATACCTGTTAAACAGACCTATAAAGGGAAAAAAGTAAAGGCGTGGTACAATTATGACAATATATGTGTGTCTTATGGTAGTGAGGCCGTGATGGGGATGACAAAAGTGGATTCATTGGAATTTCGAAGGAAAATGAGTTACACTTTTGTAGAAAGTATGATTGGAAGAAAGAAAACAGTACCAACAGAAGAATTTGAGGATGTTACAAATTATAAAACAGATGGTATTAGCTATATGAGTGCATCGAATTTGTGGAAGTTAGGTGTTCCACGTTCTGTAAGTTATAATGTGACAGTAGAAAATGATTGGAAGAGTTTTTTGCTAATGATGGTTACCTGTTCAGAGGAGTTTTTGACCCGGATTCCGGAATATAATAGTGATTGGGATTATACAGAAAAGAATTGGGATGGTATCTTGAATCCGGCAAAAGATGTAAACGGTCTTTTGAAAAAGCGGTATGATATGGTGCGGGATTATTTTATCGAGAATTATAACATGGATTTGCAAAAAATAGGCAATGAATTAAATCGTTAGTATGAAATATTTGTTGATTATATTGTTTTCCCTGTACGTATTAAGTAGCGGGGCTGGGAATCGTGTGATTCAGAAAGAGGATGAGAAAGAGGTGTCTATAGATGAATTTATTCATAAAGATACCCCGAAAGATGCTGGGTTCTTTCATGTTTATGTGCAGGATGGAAGATATTATCTGGAAGTACCAGATGATAAACTTGAACGGGATATTCTGGTGGCCGTAACGATCATAAAGGGAACGGCACAGAAAGAGCGGAGTACGGATGCTCGTTTTGGGTATGGCGGGGACTCCGTGTATGATCGGTTGATTCGTTTTATCAAGAATCAGGATAGAATTGAAATTGTATCTCCCCAGGTATTTTACCTGGGAGATACTCCCGCCTTGTATGATGATTATATTAAAAATGTGATATCTCCCGTGATGTATTCTTTGGAGATTAAAGCCAAATCTGCCGATAGTTATTTGGTAGATATTACCGATTTGTTTCTGAGTGATTGCGATTTGTTCTCCTTGAAAGGAGCGAAGGTTGCCTTGAAATTAGGCGGTTATCAGCAGGAGCAGTCCTATGCTTTGGATGTAAAAGCATTCCCGGAAAATATAAACTTCCGTTCCATGCGTGGTTATGCTGTTGACGGGGAAGTGAAGGATGGCGGGTACACTTCTTCTCTTTGGGAGGTGGGGGCGTCATGGTATCTTTTACCAGAGAAACCGATGAGACAAAGAATGTTTGATGATCGGGTGGGGTATTTTACCTTCGTGTTGGATGGGATGACGAAACGGAATGACCAGATGGAAAAAGTGGCATTTGCAACCCGCTGGCGTTTGGAGCCGAAACCGGAGGATATGGAGAAATATTTGCGGGGAGAACTTGTGGAACCCGTGAAGCCGATTGTTTTCTATATTGATCGGGCAACTCCGGAATATTTGGTGCCTTATTTTATAAAAGCGGTAAATGCGTGGCAGGGTGCTTTCGAGAAAGCCGGATTCAAGAATGCGATTTACGGAAAGTTAGCCCCCTCGCCGGAAGAAGACCCTGAATATAGTGAAGGTGATATTCGTTATCCGTTAGTATCGTACAAAGCCTCCCCGATCCCGAATGCTTACGGTCCGATGGTGTTTGACCCTCGATCCGGGGAAATTATTACCTCGCATATTGCGATATTTCATTCGGTTCTGGATTTGTTACAACGTTGGTATTTCGTGATGTGTGGAGCGGTTGATTCCCGTGCAAGAGAATACCCTCTAAGCCATGAGGTAATGGGAGAACTGGCGGCAACCGTGTTGACTCATGAAGTGGGACATACGTTAGGACTTCGGCATAATTTTATCGGTAGTACGGCCTATCCGGTGGATAGTTTGCGTAGCAAAGCTTTTATCCGTGAACATGGCTTGGGAACTTCCATTATGGATTATCAACGTTTTAATTATCTGGCACAACCGGAAGATGGTTTGGAACCGCAAGATTTATTGCCTCGTATCGGGATATACGACGAGTTCGCGATAGAATGGGGGTATCGTTGTTTTCAGGAGACAAATAATCTGGTGGAAAACGATTTGAAGTTACGTGCTTGGGTGGATGCAAAGCGGAAGGACCCGAAGATGTTCTATATCGTGGAAACGGATTATAGTGATCCCCGGGTACAATCTGAAGATAGCGGGGATGACATCATCAAGGCGAATCGCTTGGGAATGAAAAATTTGAAATATATCATGGAGCATCTGGAAGAATGGACGAAAACGAGTGATCCGGATTATTACGCTTTACGAAGACGCTATCTTTCAGTGTTGAGTCAGTACCAGAATTATGTGAACCACGTGATTCGTTACGTGGGTGGTAGTTACACGGATAACCCGACGAGGGAGGAAGAAAGTTTAATGGTGTATCAACCTGTACCTAAGGAAAAGGAAGAGGAGGCACTTGCTTTCTTGGAAGAATACGTGTGTCGGGAACCGGAATGGCTTTTTCGGCCTAATTTGATGGAAAAGACCGGAATTAATTTCGAATATTATGAACAAGAACCGGCCAATAAGGTGATAACTAAAATGTTATTAAAGTATACGATATTACATAAAAATCGGCAATTAAACCCGGATGGTTTGACCATTGACGAGTTGCTGGATCGTATGTACGTGACTCTCTTTGAAGAAAAGGGCCGGAATGGAGAATTATCTCGGTATGACAAGGCATTGCAAAAGGGATTCGTGCAGGATCTTGTCGTGAACGGGGAGAATCCAACGACTTTATTAAATGGGGTTGGGGTTCGTATCAAGCAACTGGTTTCGAAAATAAAACAATATGCGTTGACCGCTTCGGAGGAGGGACAGGATGCGTTGACGGTCAGTCACTACAAAACACTTTATAATTTTATTACTCTGTGGGAGAGCGGAAAGAATAAATCATTGATTGAATTGAACTAAATATATTAGGAATGAAAGTATTGAATGTATGTTTGTTACTGATAGTAACTTTATTGATGTTTCGTCCGGTTGTTGCGCAAAATAATGCAGAACCGATGACATTCAGTCAGTTTAAGGAACAGAAAGATTTACAAATAGATAACGGTTTTTACACGGTTTATCGTTTAGGAGATAAATATTACCTGGAGATTCCGATGGAAGGAATGGAAAAAGAGGTTTTGATCACGACACAAGTGGTGCGGGGATATTCGGCTTTTCTTTCCGAGGCCTCTGGAGTTGTCCGGTTTTCGATCGGGAAAAACAATCGGGTTCAAGTGATTCGTAACCGGGTTACGGATGTTGCTGCGGATTCAACAGATTATTGCATGGCGAATGCGATTCGAAAATCAGGACTTGTACCAGTAGATTTTACCTTGCCGATAGTGGCTTGGGGAGAAAATAAGCAGTCGGTGATTATCGAGTTGACGAACGAATTGAATAATCCCGGAAGTGGGTTATTTAAAGTGAGTTCTTATAGTTTATTAAGCCATCCGGATCCTAATCTTTCTGGAATTGACGGTTTCCGGATCTTGGATCAAGGGGTAGTCTTCTCTGTGACACGTACCCAGTCGGATTATTATGCGAATCCTCAAATGCAACAGGGATCGGATGTCGCCTCTACTTTTACATTGGAAATGGTTATTCAGCAACTGCCAGAACATTCCGTGACCTTGAAAGCCAACCATCCGGCTTATGGTTTTGAAACAATTGGGATTACCGAATATGATACCAAGAGATACGTGGCCCGTAAAAAAGAGTATATACAGAGGTGGCATCTTTCGGCTCCCGTGAAGGAGTTGAGAAAACAGAAGAAAGGTTTGACTATTGAACCGGAAAATCAGATTTGCGTGTACATCGATCCGATCACCCCGGCTCCTTTTGTTGAGAGTATTAAGAAGGCCATGCAACAATGGGAAAAAGCATTCGAGAGTGCCGGATGGAAGAATGTCTTCCGTTATAGTTCGGAGGCGAAAGATGCAGCCTTGACTTACCGGACGATTCTTTTCCGTTGGGGAAATGCTTTTAGCGATGTTAATTCTTCCATGATTACCAATCCTGTGAATGGTGAAATATTATGTGCCCGAATTAACGTGATGGATGCCATGGCAGATGAATTGTTAGGTACTTATTTCTTGCAATGTGGGTGGCTGGACGGGAGAATCCGGAAGGATCTTCATAGTTTGGGGGTACGTCAAGATGTGTTGACCGTTCAACTGGCATCGATTTTGGCCAAGGTATTGGGAATGAAACCTAATAAAGCCGGAAATACCGTTTTTACCCCGGACAATATTCGTTCCGAGAAATGGTTGAATAAATATGGAATATCGGCATCAATTACTTCCGGTATGGTATTTAATTATCTCGCTCAACCGGGTGACCGGGTAAGTGTCAAGAATCTTTTCCCTCGTGTTTCCGTGTATGATTATGATGCGATTAACTATGCTTATGGCAATAGTGATGCCTTACCTTCCATGCGGGCGGCTTTCTATGCCCCGGAGGATAAATGGGACCCCTATGCTCAAGACGGTTTCTTGTCAAATGATATTTTGTCGGCAAGTGTGAAAGGCATCGAATCGGTACGGGAGATTTATCCTCAACTGGGAGAATGGATGAACCAGTTACCGAAAGATCAGAATACATGGAAAAGTGTATCCGATTTCTCGCTGAAAACGCTTGCACTATACCAGACTTATCTGACTCAGATTGTGAAATTGGTGGGAGGTCGTTCTATTCGTCCGGTCATAAAAGGAGTGAATGAATCTCCGGTTATTTATGTCCCGAGAGAACTTCAGGAAAAGGCTTTACAATATTTAGAGACAGAAATTTTGACACAACGTCCGGAGTGGGTTCATTCCAAAGAGATGCAACAAGCGGGGACATACGATATAAACCACATGATGGTAGGATTGGCCGAGAAGATCACGCAACATTTTATAGATCCGAAAGTCATCACTTCCCTCGTGGCGGCAGAAAGTGCATACGGGGAGAAAGCGTTCACGGCGAAAGAATTATTCGCTTATGTTGATCGGGTTATTTTTGAAAATTTCGATACCCGGAAGGCTGTTACTACCTATAAACAAGGAATACAGGCTTATTTCATTTCGGATTTTGCCCGAACAATGGCACAGAATAACATCTCTTTTGGCTTGGGAAACGAGTCTGCGGGAGTTCTTCATGCCTATTTCGTGGAACTGGCGAGAAAAGTGAAGGAATTGAGTGAAACTCACCAAGATTCCCTTACTCGGGAAAATTACCGGGTGATGCTGATGCGAATGAACCGAGAGTATTTTGATAAACAATAAGGATATGAGAAAGATTTTATTTTTGCTTGTAGGACTGTTGGCATACTGTCAGGCAGAGTCACAAAACAGGGAAATCGAGTTTGAAAAGTCCACTTTGCAGGATGCTTTAAATAAGGCTACTGCCGCGGGAAAAATGGCTTTCGTGGATTGTTACACGGAATATTGCGGCCCTTGTAAGACAATGGCGGCATTGGTTTTCACGTTGGATAGTGTTGCCGACTTTTTTAATTCCAATTTTGTAAATGTTAAATTGGATATGCTGTCGGAAGATGGGAAGCAATATGCGGATAAGTACAAAATCGGAGCCTATCCTTCTTTCCTACTTTTGAATGGTAAGGGTGAGTTGCTTTATAAGTTTGTCGGGGGAAAATCGGCTGATGTGTTTATGGCCGAAATTAGAAAGGGGATGAAACCTGATAACCGGGTGAAATCAATGGATGATACTTACGCCACGGGCAAGTATTCCAATGATTTTTTACGGGAGTACGTGCAGTTGAAATTGCAGTTGCTTGAGAAAGGGGAAAGCCTTAGATTGGGGAAGGAGTATTTCGATAAAATTTCGCCAGAAGAACGTTTACAACCGGAGAACTGGTTCTTGTTTGCGGATCGGACTCTGGGCGGAATCAATAGTGCGAATATGCGGTACTTGCTTGAGCATTGGCAGGATTTCGTGAGGGTACAAGGAGAAGAAAAAGTATATGAACGAATTACAGCTCTCTACCGGGATATGACGGAATGGGTGTTACAAGGTTGGTATTTTCGGGATTTTGAACGTAATCCGGATGATTTCGTGTACTATCGGCAACGGATTTCGGCAATTCCTCTGCCTTGTCAGAATGATTACGTAGTTATGATGGACGTGGCGAAAGCGGTTGCATTAAATGATTCCTTGACGGTTCGGGGACTTCTGGAAGATCATGTTGCCGATTTTAGCAATGAAAATCAACAAATCATGTTCGGTGGGATGGGATGGTTCCCTTCCTATAACGGGGTATATCATGAACAGTTATTGGAAATTGCCCGAAAGGTGGTTCAAGGTGGTTCAACCTCTAATTTGGCCAACTATTTAAAGACCTTACTTAATCCGGATGAGGCATACGTGGGCGAGAAATATGACGTGCAGAATCTGAAGGATAAGATTGGTTCCACGATGATTGTACCTTTCTTTCACCCGACGAAACCATTGTTTTGGTACTCTTACGAGAAACAACCGGGCGAGAGAGCGTATTATGCCTATGACCCGAAGGAGGGGAAACGAGAAGTATATAACTACCGAATTATAGATAGTTTGGTCCGGGAGATATTGCCGGGGGAAGAAGAGAGAATATATTATAACCCGGAATTTGATGATAACGGGTTGGTAGCTAAATTAGAGGTTGGGGGAAAGATATTCGTGTTTGATGCCAAGAATAGGGCTTTGATTCCTTCTGAACGCAAGAAATATCCTTCTATTCGTCCGTATGGGGTGTCTCCCGATCTGAGATACGAGTTAATCGTGAAAGAGTATAATCTTTGGTTGGAAGATAAAGAGCAAAAAAAACAGGTACAACTGACTTTTGACGGGGATAAAGATTACGAGTTTGAAACGGCAAATACCGAATGGTTGTCGGATGACGGGACTTTTTATCTTACAAGAGAAGATAAACGAAATATCCGGATGTTTCCTCTGGTGTATTCACTTCGGGAACCGGCACCGACAGTCAGCGAGTACAAATACGAATTACCGGGAGATACCGCTGTTTTAAAACAGGAGTTGTTTATCGGGAACGTGAAGACGGGGATGTTTAAAAAGGTGGATGTGGTGAAATGGCGGGGGCAACTATTGGAAGTGCTGAAAGTGGCAGATGTACAGGATCGGGTCTTTTTCATCCGTAAAAAGGGGACCCGAAATGAATTTGAATTATGCTCGGTTGATGCGAAAACAGGGGAAGTAAAGGTGATTTTGCATGAAGTGAGTAAACCATATCTGAATGAAGAGTTATTTAGTTGCCGGGTGTTGAATGGAGGAAAGGATATTCTTTTGTGGTCCGATCGTTCTGGATGGGGACATTATTATCACTATGATGGTAATGGCAAGTTGCTGAATTCGGTGACTTCCGGGGAATGGACAGCGGGACGCATAATGAAGATTGACACGGTGAAAAAACAGATTTATCTGTACGGGTTCGGTAAGGAAAAGGGGAGAAACCCGAATTATACTTATTTGTATCGTGTGGGTTTTAATGGAAAACGATTGACCTTGTTAACCCCTGAAAATGCAACACATAGCACGTTTGTTCATCTGGGAGGAGGTCTGATCGTGGATAATTTTTCCCGTATAGATACGATACCACAAATTTCCGTACGTGATATAAACGGGCGCTTGCTGACTGTTTTGGAAAAAGCGGACGTTTCTCATTTGTTGGCGTATGGTTGGAAGTACCCGGAACAGTTTACCGTGAAGGCGGCTGACGGGAAAACGGATCTTTACGGAATTATGTGGAAACCTTATGATTTTGATCCTAGCAAGAAATATCCGATCGTGTCGCAAGTATATCCGGGGCCACAAACGGAAACCGTGTGGACGGATTTTACCGTGCTGGATCGTTATAATAATACGGCTTTGGCACAAAGGGGGATTATCGTGGTGTGTTTCGGACATCGGGGCGGTTCTCCCTTCCGGGACAAAGCGTACGCTACCTACGGGTACGGGAATTTACGGGATTATGCGTTAGCGGATGACAAGGCGGGATTGGAACAATTGGGACGTAAATATTCTTTTATTGATACGAATCGGGTAGGTATTTTCGGACACTCGGGGGGTGGTATGATGGCTTTTGCTGCAATCTGTACTTATCCTGATTTTTACAAAGTGGCTGTGGCCTCATCGGGTAATCACGATAATCGTATTTATAATCGTACGTGGGGAGAGACTTATCAAGGAATCGGGGACGATTATAAGTTTACCGTGAAAACGAATCAGAAACTGGCAAAATACTTGAAAGGTCGTTTACTTCTGGTGACAGGAGAGGTGGATAATAACGTGCATCCGGCTAACACGTATCGGGTGGTGAACGAGTTGATTTTGCAAGGAAAGGATTTCGATTTGTTGATCTTACCGAATCAAGGCCATGCTTTTGAAGGACCTTATAAATCTTATTTCGAAAAGAAGAAAAGGGATTATTTCACGAAATATTTACTGGCTGAATAAATTGTAATACGAATCGTGTAAGTGTGAAAGGAGATTTCCGGTAAAGCGGATTTCTCCTTTTTTAATATCGTGGGAAAGAGAGGTTCTTGAAATAATTCTATCTTTGCAGCGTCAAATTCAGATGGTCATTATGGCAAGAAAAGAAATTACATATACTCCCTCGGCAGAGGTTTGTTCGAAAGAGATTCATATTGTGTTGGAAGACGATGTGATCGTGGAAGTCGGTTTCAAGAAGGGATGTGCCGGGAATACGCAAGGGGTGGCGGCCTTGTTGAAAGGAATGAAAAAAGATGAGGCCATCCGTCGGTTGCGGGGAATATGCTGCGGACGAAAGTCAACTTCATGTCCTGATCAGTTGGCCCAAGCCTTGGAGAATATGGCGTAATTTAACCGTGTTTCTACCGATATAATTGGCAGAACGTTGAACAAAATAGAGATAAAGACGACACAAAGCTGAGATACAGCCGAGTTGTGTCGTCTTTATCTTTTTTGGATGTCTTGGATGTGCATAGCCTAAGCCCTAAACAGGGATAAATAAGGGTAGAAAATAGTACCGTTTTCTATTTCAGGTATTCTATAAAGTGTAAGTAAAACGTGTGGTAATATTTATTCAAAACTATACTTTATGGAAGAATCAATTGTTAAGGTAGAGCATTTATCTCATCGTTACAGTGTACAATGGGCGATTCGGGATATTAATTTTGAGATAACGGAAAACGGTATTTACGGTTTATTAGGTTCTAACGGGGCGGGTAAATCGACAACGATGAACATTATGTGCGGGGTGTTGAAACAGACGGAAGGGGAGGTTTTCATCAAGGGAGTAAGTATGAGAGAGAACCCGGTGGAGGCTAAGCGCTATATCGGTTTTTTACCCCAGAAACCACCCTTGTATAATGATTTGACCGTGGAGGAATTTTTGGCTTTCACGGCTAATATTCGTCGTATTCCCACGGGAGAAGTGACCGAGGCGATTAAGGTGGTGATGGGACGATGCGGGTTAAGCCATTTCCGCAAACGGTTGGTTCGCAATCTATCGGGAGGGTATCAGCAACGTTTGGGGATAGCCCAAGCGATTATTCACAACCCGGCATTTGTCGTGCTGGATGAGCCGACCAACGGGCTGGACCCGAATCAGATCGTGGAGATTCGGCATTTGATTAAAGAGATTGCCGAGGAACGTACGGTGATTCTCTCCACGCATATCTTGTCGGAAGTACAGGCTACGTGTGATTATATCCGGATGATAGAGGAAGGGCAAGTCGTTTTTGCCGGAACGGTGGAAGAGTTTGATAATTATATTGTACCGAACACGATATTCGTGAGTCTGGCATCGGCCCCGCCAGTGGACGAGTTGAAGATGCTCTCCGGTGTGGAGGATGCGGTGAGTATGGGAGGCATGGATTACCGGGTAAACTTTTCGGATTCCCGGGAGGCGATTACCCAGATCGTGGAGGCGAGTGTGACCCGGAATTGGCAATTGTTGGAGATACGTATGGAGAAGAGTTCCATGGATAGCGTGTTTGCCGAATTGTCGGCCAAGAGTAAGAACCGCTAAAAAGGAGAGCTTATGAAAATGATATTCAAGATAGCGAAGACGGAGTTACAGTCTTTGTTTTATTCACCAATTGCTTGGTTGCTTTTGGTGGTGTTTGCTTACCAGGTTGGGATGATTATGTCCGGGATGCTGGAAGATATTGTAGTTCGGCAGGCCATGGGATACGAATCGTGGAGAGTGACTAGTATTTTCGGGCAACTTTTCGGGAATGTACAGGGAACCCTGTATTTTTATATTCCCTTGCTCACGATGAACATGATTAGCCGGGATTTGAGTGGCGGGACGATCAAGTTGCTGCAATCGGCTCCTTTGCGTAATGCCGAAATCGTGTTGGGTAAATACTTGGCATTGATGATATTCGGGTTGGCCATGATGGGTATTTTGTTGTTTTACGTACTTTTTGGGGTATGTACGATTCAAAATATAGATTTTCCTTACGTGTTGACGGGAATGTTGGGGCTTTACCTGTTGCTGTGTGCATATGCGGCGATTGGTTTGTTCGTGTCCAGTTTGACTTCTTATCAAGTGATGGCGGCTTTCGGGACGTTGTTTATTTTGGCCATGTTTAATTACGTGGGTGGCGTGTGGCAGGATTACGAGTTTGTGCGGGATATTACTTACTGGTTGTCTATACGGGGACGGACGGAAGAATTTATTTACGGGTTGATTTGTAGCGAGGATGTGTTGTATTTCCTGATCGTGATTTTCCTGTTTTTGACATGGACGGTTTATCGGCTCATCAATCGGGTACAGAAACGGAGCTGGACTACTCGCTGGGGAATTTATCTGGGCGTGTTTTTGGTGTCGATTATGTTGGGGTACATGAGTTCCCGCCCGGCATTGATGGCATATCATGATTCTACCCGTACCAAGAGTAATTCATTGAGTAAAAGTAGTCAGGAGATCGTGGCATTACTGGATGGAAAGGTGAAGATCACGACTTACACGAACTTATTGGATAAGGATTTTTGGAGTACTTTGCCCAATCATATTAATTTCGATAAAGAAACTTTCCGTCCTTATGCACGTTTTAAGCCGGATCTGAAAATCAGATATGTTTATTTCTATGATAATGCGAATAATACGGAACTGGATGAACAGTATCCTGATATGAGCGACGAGGAGCGGGCGAAGCAAATTAGTGAAAGCTACGGTGTGCCCTTCTCGATATTCTTATCCCCGGAAGAGATGCGGAAGATTGAAGATTTGAGTGCCGAGGGAAATAAGACTATTCGGGTCATTGAACGGGAGAATGGACAGAAGGCATATTTGCGTTTCTACTTCCAAGGAGGTTGGAAAGATTCACCGGGAGAAGCAGAGATTTCGGCTGCGTTCAAGCGGTTGGTATCAGATGTCCCTACGATCGGTTTCCTTGCCGGACATGGCGAACGGAATATTTACCGGGAGGGGGATCGGGAATACAAGCGGATTTCCAGTGATAAAAACTCCCGCTCGTCGATGATTAACCAAGGATTTGATATCGAGGAGGTTTATTTAAATGCACCGCTTCCGGATAGTATTAGTATTCTAGTCATATCCGAGTTAAGATCCCCTTTATTGGCAAAAGAAATGGACCATTTACAAGAGTTTATTAACCGGGGAGGTAATCTTTTTGTTCTGGGAGGTCCCGGACGACAGGAATTGATGAACCCGATTATTGAACAGTTTGGAGTTCGCTTCATGCCGGGTCAATTGGTGCAACCCACCCCGTTACTTCAAGCGGATTTGATTCAGGCTATCCCGACGGACGAGGGTGTTGCATTTTGGTCAGCATTGGATTTTATCCGTAAGAATGAAGGCTGCGTGGCCATGCCGGGGTGCGTGGGCTTGGAATATACCCAAACAGACGGAATAACATTTACACCGTTACTTTCAACTGATACGACGGGTTGTTGGAATAGAATCGAGTCAACGGATTTCGTGCGGGATTCCGTTCTGTATACTCCTGAAGCGGGTGATCAAGCAGGAACTTTCACGACAACCTTAGCATTAACCCGTGAGGTGAATGGTCAAGAACAACGGGTTCTTATTGCCGGAAACACGGATTTCCTTAGTAACGGGGAATTTGCTATGGGACGACGAGAGGTTAGGAATTTTAATGGAATGTTGAAGCATGCCGCTTTTTATTGGTTGTCGCATGAAGAGCTACCAGTGAATACATCAGGAGCTGAACCTATCGATCGGAAATTGTATATCAGCGAGGCTGCCATGGAAGTCTGGTCTATCGTGTTCATGATCGTGATACCTGTTCTCCTTGCTCTTGCCGGGATCATTATATGGGTGCGTCGCCGCGGCCGTTAATCTTTAAAAGTTTATTTTATGAATATGATATATAAAATAGCAAAGACCGAGTTGCAGATGTTGTTCTACTCGCCTGTAGCCTGGTTGGTTTTGATTATATTTACGTTTCAATCGGGGATGATTTTCTCCGGGATGATTGAAATGATCGAACGGGAGCAAGCCATGGGCTATGATACGATATTTATCAGTGCTTCGCTTTTCAATCGCCTGTTCTATAATATACAGGATTATCTTTTCCTTTATATCCCTTTGTTGACGATGGGATTGGTTAGCCGTGATTTGGCAGGGGGTACGATTAAGTTACTGCATTCTTCGCCCATGACGAATTCACAGATCATTCTGGGAAAATTCCTTTCCATGATGATTTTTGCCCTGTTGTTGGTGGGAATCTTTGTGCTTTACGTGATTTACAGCCTGTTCGTGGTGGAAAACTTTGACCTATGCTATATTCTTACCGGGATACTGGGTATTTATTTGCTGATATGCACGTATGCCTCGATCGGTCTGTTCATGTCAACGATTTCCTCTTACCAGATCATCGCGGCGGTGGGAACCTTCGTACTTCTGACGTTCTTAAACTTCGTGAGTGGAATTTGGCAGGATATTGATTTCGTGCGGGATATAACCTTCTGGTTATCGCTTCGGGGACGGGCAGAAAGTTTCACGGGAGGATTGATCTCCAGCGAGGATATGATTTACTTCATCATGGTTCCGGGAATGTTCCTTTGGTTCTCGATCATTAAACTATCGTCTCGGGTAAGCCATGCTTCCAAGGGACGGAATGCCATGAAATACGTGGGAGTCTTCCTCGTGGTGGCTGTTGTCGGTTATCTGAGTTCCCGCCCTCATCTGATGGGATATGTTGATACGACCCGGGAAAAGAGCCGTACGCTCACCCCGAATAGCCAGGAAATCGTTAAAAAACTGGAGGGTGGTCTGACAATCACAACCTATAGTAACCTGTTGGATGATGATTTCATGAAAGCCATTCCTCGTTATCAGAATTACGATAAGGGCAATTTCCGGGAATACGTTCGTTTTAAACCGGAGATCAAGATGGAATACGTGTACTATTACGACTCGGTTCAAAACACAAAAAGAAGGGGATTTCTATCTGATCTTCCTTTAGAAAAAAGAGCCAGACAGATTGCACACTCCTATAAAATCAAGTTTTCGAGGTATTTAAGTCCCGATCAGATCAAACAGATCATTGACTTAACTCCGGAGGATAATCGCTTTGTCCGTCAAGTGACCCGGGAAAGTGGCGAGAAGATGTTCCTGCGACAATTTGATGATATGCGGCGTGACCCTTCCGAGGCAGAGATTTCAGCCGCCTTTAAACGGATGGTCATGGAACTGCCCACGGTTGGATTCCTGACTGGACACGGGGAACGGGACATGAATCTTTATCGAGACCGGGATTATGCCTGTTTCGCCCGTGATAAACGTTTCCGCTATGCTCTATTGAATCAAGGATTTGATGTACAGGAGGTGAATCTGAACGAGGATATCCCGACCTTAGTTAATATTCTGGTCATAGCCGACATGGCAAAACCCCTCACCGGAGAAGAGATGGAACGTCTACAGCGATATATAGACCGGGGAGGTAACCTGTTTATCGTGGGTGATCCGAATAGCCGGGACTACATGAACCCGTTGACTCAGCTCTTCGGTGTGGAACTCATGGAAGGAGTACTGGTCAAACCGACGGAGAACTTCCAACCTGATTTGGTGATGTCCCGACCGACGCCCGGAGCATTAGAGCTATCGTATTTCTACGAGACAATGGATAACTGGAAAATGAGTGCCGTTATGCCGGGGGCTGCCGGATTGAAATATACTGAGGACAAGGGATTCAAGGTGACCCCGGTCTTGCAGACCGATACCCTTGGCGTGTGGAACGAGTTGGAAACGATAAACTTTATCGACGACACGGTTCGCTTTAACCCGGCAGTCGGGGAGATAGAACAACTATACACGACGGCAGTGGCTCTGTCCCGTCCGATGGGAGATCGGGAACAGAAGATCGTGATACTGGGGGACGCGGATTGCATCAGCAACGTGGAACTCTTTAAATCCCGTGAAGAAGTCGAATCCGGTAATTTCTACATAATCTTGGGTTCCTTCTCGTGGCTTTCAGACGGGGAAGCTCCTGTAGATGTGCGTCGTCCGAAGTCGATAGACAATCGTTTGTTCTTGGGAAAAACCGGAGTAAAAGTCACGGATATACTATTCAAGTGGTTTATCCCGATTGCTCTACTGATCGGTGCGATTTTCGTGTCTATCAGAAGAAGGGGAAGATAATTTCCTTGGAAAAGTAGTACCAATTTGTATTTCAAGTATTCTTTAGATAGTTATGAGTATAGATAGCATACATATCATATTGGATTTGATTCTAAAATCCTGGGCAGGAACGCTCACGCAACCCGAAGAGGAGTGCTTGGACGAGTTGTTGGAAGATCCGGAGTGGGCACAACTGAAACGGGATCTGGAAGATGATCGTTTTATCATGGGACGTTTTAAAGAATACGAGAAATACGATAAGATTGCCGATTTTTCTTGTTTCTTGAAACGAATCCGGAAACATAAGAAACGGAGAATCTTGACCACGAGCGTGCGTCGTACGATTTACGTGGCAGCCTCCTTGCTTGTCTTTATCATGGCTGGTGGCGTGTGGTGGTCGGAGCGGACGACAATGGATTTCCCCAAAGAGAATCTGGAAGTTGTGATCGAGACAACCATCGACCGGAATAGCGTTCGTCTAATCCTGGGGGATAATCAAATGATCCCGTTGACTCATAAAAACGAGGCAACCGTGTTAGACATGAGAGGAATATTACATTCTGAGGGTCTGAGAACCTTGAACTACAAGTACGTGAAGAACGATACCTTGGAAAGCGTGGTCGAATACCACACGCTGATCGTACCCAAAGGAGAGAGGCAGAAAGTCATTTTCTCTGATAGCAGCTGGGTTGTGCTGAATGCACAGTCAACGATGAAATATCCGGTGGCTTTCCGTGGGGAAGAGCGAAAAGTATACGTGGAAGGAGAGGCCTATTTCGAGGTGACCAGAGACGAGGAACACCCGTTTATCGTGTCGGTCAAGAATTTTGACGTGCGGGTGCTGGGAACCAGCTTTAACGTGATGAGTTATGATGATGAATTCGCATCGAGTGTCACCTTGTTAACCGGGAAAGTGGAAACTACTTCCGGGCGTGATACGGTTCGGTTGCTACCGGGCGAGCAAGTGTCGATAACAAGTGATAACCGGATGACGGTTCAAAAAACAGATATAAATGTCGTAGTGTCATGGATGGATGGAAAATTCGGTTTTAGTAACGAAAGACTGGATGTGATCATGAGGAAGATTTGTCGTTGGTACGATGTAGAAGTACTGTATGCGGTTCCGGGAATTAGAGAGCGTCGTTTTACCGGGGCGCCTGCCAGTACTATGCCACTGAAAGAGCTGTTGGAGGCATTAAGTACCACGACAAATCTACAATTCTCCTTGAGGGATGGAATGATAACCATTAAACAAAATTAAAGCACGTAAGAAATTAACATTTAAACATGAATTGATAGAACCATAGGTATTCTAAATGGGAGAAGTATACCTACTAACTAATCTACAAACCGCGATGAAACCCGTGCGGGAGATCGTAATGGGATATGATGTCAAGCAAGGTTTCATCCTTATGAAAATTAAAACTGATCTATATGAAAAAGAAGAAGTCTAATCTATCTGCAAAACGCGGGAGAGTCGGCACGTTATTGATGCTGGTGATCCTGTTGCAGTCCTTTGGAATCGGAGTCAGTCGGGCACAGTCGAACGATGAACCGAGATTGACCGTGGAGTTCAGCGAAGCTCCTTTTATAGACGTGATCAATTACATCAAACGTCACACGAAACTTGATTTCCTTTTCAATAACGAGGAAATCCAGAAAATTCCGGCCGTGACACATGCTTTCAAATCTGTTCCGGTCTCACAGGTACTTCAAGCCTGTTTGGAGGGAACGGAATATACTTTCCGCTTGTTTCAGAACATGATCGTGATCCAAAAGCGGCAGAAAACCTTAGAGCCCGTTACCGTCCGGGGAAAAGTGTTGGATGAAAGGAGAATGAGTCTGCCCGGTGCCACGGTGATTGTGAAGGGAACCAGCATCGGGGGAAGCACGAATGACCAAGGAATGTTCGTGTTCAGTCTACCCAAGATGGATACGATCTACTTGTTGGTAAGCTTCGTCGGTATGGAAACCCAAGAGGTTGCGATCACGAACTTTGCACAGGAAGTAGTGGTGCGTATGAAATCTGACACGAAAGAGGTGGAAGAAGTGGTCGTGACCGGTTACGGTAATGTCCGGAAAACGAGTTTTACGGGTAATTCCGTGACCGTTTCGAGGGATGAACTATTGAAGGTTTCTAAAACAAACGTCATGAAAGCCTTGGAGGTATACGATCCCTCGTTCCGTGTGAAGACCAATAACCAATGGGGTTCCGACCCGAACGCCTTACCGGAGATGCAGATCCGGGGACAATCGAGTATCGGGGTGAAGGATTTGGACCGCAACACGCTCTCCAAATCAGCCTTGGAAAATAATCCCAACCTGCCGATCTTCATCATGGATAATTTCGAGACCACGATACAAAAAGTGTATGACATGGACCCGAACCGTATCGAGAGTATAACCATTCTCAAGGATGCGGCAGCGACAGCATTGTATGGTTCCCGGGCAGCCAATGGCGTGGTGGTCATCACGACGGTAGCTCCCAAATCGGGAGAAGTGCGGGTGACTTACAACATGGTCGGGACGATTTCAATGCCTAACTTGAATGATTATAACCTGATGAATGCCCGTCAGAAACTGGAGGCAGAAGTGGCATCCGGAATGTACGAGGCCGAAGGAGAGGATTTTTGGTTTAAAAAAATAAGAATAGAGGAGTACCAGGGGAAACTGAAAAACGTGCGGGAGGGAGTGAACACCTATTGGTTGGCGAAACCCTTGCGTACAGAATTTAATCATAAGCATAGTTTGTACCTGGAAGGGGGAAACGAGGAATTCCGTTACGGAATTGATTTAGGGTATAATAACGAGAATGGGGTCATGAAAGGATCTTACCGGGATCGTATCGATGCTGGATTCTCGATTTATTACACGACCTCAAAAGTACAGGTGAGTAATTATATCAGTTATGGCGTGACAAAAGAGAAGGAATCACCTTACGGGGAATTCTCGCAATATACCAAGATGTTACCCTACGAGCGCTACAAGGATGACGACGGTAAAATGTTGCGTATTTTACAATGGTCGCGGGTATTGGATTTCGAACCGTACAACCCGTTATACGAGGCCGATTTGGGCAATTATGACAAGGGACAAACTAACGTGCTGGTTGAGAACTTGAGCGTGAATTGGTTTATCAAGCCTACTTTCTGGGTAAAAGGAGAGTTGGGCATCAGCCATTCCACGGGTAAACGGGAGGCTTTTATTGATCCTTTGTCCGTTAAAAATAATCTGGAATATGGTGATGACCGGACTAACGTGGGGAGTTTAACTTTAACGAACACGGAATACACCTCGTGGGAGGGGAAACTGGCTATTTCCTATAATGAATCGATCAATAGTCATAACATCAATGTCGGGGGTGGATTGGAAGTAAAAACGACACGCAGGCGCACGAATACCGGAACTTATAAAGGGTTTCAGTCTGCCGAGTTTTCTTCACCCGAATTTGCCCGGTCGATGCCATATAAGCCTAATTTCCAAGAAGTGCAAACTCGTCTATTCGGTATGTTCGCCCGTTTGAACTACTCGTATCAGGATATATACCTTCTGGATGCATCTCTTCGAATTGACGGTTCTTCCGAGTTCGGTTCCGACAAACGTTACGCTCCTTTCTTTTCAGGAGGTTTGGGATTGAATATTCACAAGTACGCGTTCATGGAGAAATACGGTTTTGTCAATCATCTTAAAGTACGGGGTTCCTTCGGGCAAACGGGTAAGGTGAATTTTGCACCATACGCGGCAGTTCCTACTCACGAGATTGATATTGACGAATGGTATATTTCCGGTCCGGCGTCAAGTTTGATGACGACCCGCGGAAACCGGGATCTGAAATGGGAAAAGACGAATAAGTTTGATGTCGGTTTTGAGCTGGGGTTATTGAGAAATTTACTTTATCTTGAATTTTCATGGTATAATGAAATCACAAACGGCCTGATCACCGATGTCACGTTGCCGAGTTCCACGGGGTTCAGAACGTACAAGAGTAACATGGGAAAGGTCGAGAACAAGGGGTTCGAGATCCAGTTTCGGAGTGACTTGCTTAGTACTGTGGATTGGTACGTGGCTGTTTTTGCCAATTTAGCACACAATACGAACAAGATAAAGAAAATATCCGATGCCTTGAAGGCTTATAATGACGCGGTGAACGAGTATTACAACCAAGAAATCGAAAGTCTCTGGGACAAGGACAATCCAAATCTGAACCGGGTGATGACGAAATACGAGGAAGGGCAATCCCTTTCCGCGAAGTACGGGTTGAAATCCTTAGGGATAGACCCTGCAAACGGGCAGGAACTTTACGTGTACCGGGATGGGACGGTGAGCTACGATTGGATAGCCACCGAGATGCGAAATATCGGGGATGAAATGCCTTGGGGTACCGGTTCTTTCGGCGTGAATTTACGGTGGAAAAACATCACGTTCAGTACCAGTTTCCTGTATGAATTTGGTGGCGATTTCTATAACGAGACGCTGATTGACAAGGTGGAAAATGCCAAGATTGAGGAATATAACGTGGATCGTCGTGCCATGAGCCAGCGTTGGAAGAAATTCGGGGATGTCGTCATGTATAAGGATATTAAGGATAACAGGCAGACCACCGATCCGACTTCCCGTTTTATGCAGCGGAATAACGTGTTGAGTTGGAATTCCATGACGATTGGTTACGAGTTGGACCGGGAGATGTTGAAACGGATCGGGATCGAGAATATCCGGATTGAAGTCGGAACGAACGATCTGTGGCGGCTTTCCACGGTGAAGGCTGAAAGAGGTTTAAGTTACCCGTATGCAAATTCGGTAAACTTTTCCGTGAATGTTAGATTCTAATCGAATTAAATTTGTGATTATGAAAACAATAAGATATATCATGGGATTCTTCCTATTTTTTGCCTTGACTTCCTGTAATGATTGGTTCGAGGTAAGCCCGGAAACCCAAGTGAGTAGTGATGACCTGTACGAGAAGGGAAACGGTTTCCGGATGCAGGTGAACGGTTTGTATAAAAGTCTGGGGAGCAGTAGTCTGTATGCCCAGGAATTGACGTGGGGTTTTCTGGATGTTCTAGGACAGTATTATGTCCGGCAGAATTTGGATAATGCCTACCAAGAGGTGAATGATCGCCAGTACGAAAATGCCAATGTCCTGTCGATAATCGACGGAATTTGGTCGGGGATGTACAAGGTCATTGCCGATTGTAATAATATTATCGAACACGTGGATAAAGCCTCCAACAGTATTTTCGAGCTTGGTGAACCCGAACGGTTGAAAATACGGGGAGAGGCTCTTGCCGTGCGGGCATTTGTACATTTCGATTTGCTCCGACTTTTTGCCCCGGCTCCCACGGTGAATGAAAATGGCTCGTGGATTCCTTACGTGACTAGCTCGGAGTCCGTGATTAATAATAAATTGACTGTAAAACAAGTGTTGGAGAACGTGGTGCGTGATTTACTGGAGGCTCACACGTGTATGGTCCCGTGGGATTCAGCCATTGTTTATAGTGATTATTATAACGAGGAAGTTATCCGGATGTGGCATATCATGGAACGTTTTTGGACGGATTGGAATACCGAGAGTGAAATCGCGGAATTCTTCGGTCACCAACGTTCTCGTCTGAACATGGCGTCCATACGGGGAATGTTGGCACGCGTGTATTCCTATATGGGAGAGAAAAAGAAAGCGTACGATGCTATCGAGGAGGCTTTCGCGATGGGCGGTAAGTGGGAACCGTGGGGCTTTGAAGACATGGACTGGATTGAGCCGGGGCATGGTCGCCTGTTGAGTGACGTGGTTTTTAATGTTTACAATACCCGTGCGGGAGATATAAATGCCCCGTTTATGACGGCCGAGCGACCGCTTTATATACGTAATGTTTATGATTTGTTCCCGGCACAGCACCAGATTGACGGGCGATTTGAACGCTTGCTCAGTATGTTGAGCGGAAATTACTTGTCTATCAAGAGTAAAAAAGGGAATAATGATGTTGCATATCTTCCTATTTTACGCAAGAGTGAATTGTATTACATCAAGGGTGAGTACTTGGCATCTATCGGGCAAGTAAGTGAGGCCGTGGATTTGCTACGAGAAATCAGAAGTTCCCGGGGTGATATTTCTATGGATGACTTGAACACGATCACCACGGAAATGGGGTATATCGAGGCGATGTTGACAGATGCCCGGAAGGAATTTATCGGTGAAGGACAATCTTTCTATTTGTTCAAGCGCTTGAACCTGCCTGTTTTTGACGGGCTACAAAATGTTGATTTCCGGAACCTGTACACGTTGCCTGTTCCTAAAAGCGAAGAAGTGGTCTTTTAGAATTTGTAAACCTAAAAAAGTAAATTGAGATGAGATACATAATTATAATTCTCGTGGCCATATGCGTTTTTGCGGCTTGTTCCGAGGATAAGTTCACGACTTACGATTCGACGAGGTACTTGTACTTCGCGAAGGGAATAACGGCCGATAGTATTACCGAGTCTTTTTTCTTTTACCCGGACGAGACCACGCATGATATTCGGTTGGAGTTATTATTTGCCGGTGACCCGGTGACAGAGAACATGACCTACCGGATTGAAGTAGATGAGAGCTTGACTACTGCCGTAAAGGGAACGGATTTCGATTTCGAATCCGAGAGGACATGGCAGGCAGGCGAGGAACGTGACACGCTCGTGTTGAAATTGATCAAAACGGCAAAATTGGATAACCAGATGTTCCGGGTAGTTTTGAAAGTCTCTCCGACAACTGATTTCGAAATCGGACCGACAAAAAATGCACGTAGTCAGCGGATTGCTTTTACCTCGAAGGCGATAGCTCCGGCTTGGTGGGATGCCCATATCGCACGTTATTACCTGGGTGATTATAGTGATGCTAAATACGCGGAATTTATCGAGGCTACCGGCATTAGTGATATGACTAATTTTGGTCCTACCGAATTAAGGTATTACGCTTTGAAGTTGAAATACCACTTGCTGGAATTGAAAAATGCCGGAACTCCGGTCATGGATGGAGACGTGGAAATGAGTGTTCCTATTGTTGGATAATTAAAATGAATGTCATGAAGATACATAAATATATATGGTGTGCGGTTGTGATGTTTTTCCTTTACGGCTGTTTTGACGATAAGGGAAATTATGACTACACGGGGATTCCTGAGGTGAAAGTTCTCGGTTATATCACGAACGAGGAAGAGCTTGGGAGTTTCTGGGCTTTAACGGTAGGTGACGTGGTGGAGGTCGAACCTATTCTTGAATACACGGGTGATTCCACGGCTCTCGCTTTGAAATTCGAGTGGATTGCCGAGAATGGGACTACCGATGAGTTGAAAACGATCGGGTTCGGCAAGAAGTTGGTTTGGGAGACGGATATGGGTGGTTTCATAAGGATTTCCCTGTTTATTACAGACACGGTGACAGGTTATCAAATCATTCATGAAGAATTAGCCATGTGGCCAACGAATAGTGAATCGACATCAGAGGCGTGGATGGTGCTTTCCGAGGTGGATGGCAAGGCCTGTTTCTCCATACTTGAAGACGTGAGTAGTTGGGAGGGGGATAATTACGTGTATCGTTTCCGCGAAATGTTGAATTATTACCCGACGCAGAATGAGGGGCAGGAACTGGGTGGTCGTCCGGTGAAGATCATGAACCATTGGTTGGCAGGTGGAAGTACGTCAGCCCCCGGAATGTTACTTCTTCTTCAAAATGGGGGTATTGGCCCGGTTTACATGGGAAATCAGGATTATCGTCGGGCGCTTTACTTGAAAGATGATTTCATGAATGGTGTGTTACCTAACGTGAACTTCAAGGATGCAGTGGCGAATTCAAAGTGTCATGTTCTACTCTCTGAAGATGGGGGGGTATATTTGAAAGCGGTGGAAAATCTGGATGTATGGTTCACGGGTAAATACATTGATGTTCCTGCCACGATAGAAGGAGGAATGAAAATTGATCGTTTGATACGGATGTCTTACTCCGGGGATATTACGGGAACTTTTGCTCTTGATGTTCTGCATGATCGTTTGCTTTATATTCAGAATGAGAATGATTTGGAATACGAGGGAGTTTGGGGGGATGCGAATGCGATTACTGAAGTGTTTACTGAACCTGTCAATGGAATAACTCTCGCTTTGAATGACTTAAAAGATATAGACATTCTTTATTGTGGTTCTTACGTGGGAAAAGTCGAGTCGGAATCGGGTCGTCCAAGGAATACTGCCGACGTGTTTATGCTTTACAAGGATAACCGGGCAGGGAGTGCGAACGTAGGGCAATATTGTATCTATACCTTCCTGTTTGCTCGAGATTATGATTTGTGGATAAACAAGGCGACACCCAAGGTTGAAAGGGCTTTTCCGGCGGCTTTCCAATACGCGATTCATGAAGATGGCCAATTCTTTGTTTCTCCCAACGGGCAATATGAATTTCTGTTCTTTAGTTCCGGGGTGAATGACAGCGAGTTGTGGGGATATATATTCCGGGGAACGGGAGGAACGGATCCGGTGAAGTTGTTTGATTTTGGTGGACGGAAGATTACCCGGATCTCATCGACAGAATCAGGAAGTGGGGGAGGTGCGATGGGGATGGATTTAACCGTGGCGCTTGAAACCGGGGAAATATATATGTTCAACGTGAATAACTCTCATTTTGGCACGGGTATAACCCCGAAGTGGATGTCAACCAAGAGTTATGGCAAGATTATCGATATACGGTATGATGGTCCGGCTAAACATGCAATATAGGATTTAAGGAGTGTTGATAGAAGGCTGTTTAACAATCCGGCTACACGGCTGGATTGTTAAACAATTTTATTAAAGTCGTTTATTTTTTGTCTTTTAAGGTAGTACTTATCTCATTTTTAAGTATTTTTATTCTGAATATGTGGTACTAAGTGATAGGATTTATTAGATAAACAAATTGTAACAAACGGAGAACGGGACAAGGGAAAATGTGAATTAAATTCTTCTGACGAGGGGTAGATAATCGCTTGATTATTGAATCTTCGCCCCTTGGTCGTTCTTGTGTCTTCAATTGATGTTTTATCTCTATGTAAATGATATTTGACGTCTAATAGAAATAGATATGGTAAACCTTGAATCTATTTTGTCGGGCATTAACGCGAAGAATGAAAGATGCTGGGAGCAACTCTACACGTCTTGCTATGCGGCGATGTGCGTGTACGTGGAGTCGATCGTGAAGGATATGGATTGCTCCAAGGACATCGTGCAGGACTTACTGGTGAATCTCTGGCACTCGGATATTCGGTTCGCTTCCGGCCGGGAATTGATGGGGTACTTGTATAAATCTTTGTATAATAATTCTTTATTATATATCCGTAACAAGAAAAAGAGGGCGATGATTCTTGATAAAATAGACCAAGAGAAAGAAAACGAGGATTTCTCGAAGGATTTCATGCTGGACACCGTGCAGGAAGAGATCGTGCGCTTGCTACATCTTCATATTGGTGATTTACCGCGAGTGAGACGGCAGATCATGAAATTAAGTATTAGTGGTTTCTCCGGGAAGGAAATTGCCGATAAATTGGGTATTAGTGTGAACACGGTGAAGGTTCAAAAGAACAAAAGTATCAAATATTTGCGTGACCGGCTGATTCATTGTCGTCGGGAACTGGACTTGTGAGTGGTGTTTCGGAATATATTTTACACGATGTTAAATTTATGATTCTATTAAGAAAATGTTTGGTAAATACAAAATAATGTTATATATTTACAGTGAGCAATGATAGGAGCGAGAGTTTGATTTGAGTTAGTAACTTTTAAAATGAAAAGAGATGAAAACTAAATGGAATCAAATGGTAATCGTAGTTCTACTACTGGTCGTCATCACGAGTATTGTTGTTTACACGTGGATAAGTTTTGCGGAGTTAATCAATTTTTTTGATCATGCTGCGAGCGAGGCATTCACGGGAATGAAAGTGGTGGGATTGTAATGGAATTAACGTTGTGAACCCGGGGAGGTAACACTTGGGGGAATTGGTTAAATGGTAGATTAACCAAGGAAGGAATAAATGGCGGATAAATTTTCCGAGCAGTGTCAATAACCCGATAAATATTGTTATTTTTGTAGGTGTAAAAACGTACAAGTAAATGGCATCTAAAACGATTCGGGTATTATCTTTATTTTCAGGTTGTGGTGGAATGGATTTAGGATTGGAAGGAGGATTCTCTATCCATAAGGGATGTATTAATGAAAAAAGTAATCCTGATTTTATTGAAAAGCAAGAGCGAGGTGATTTGGTAAAATTACATTCTACTCGTTTTCAACTTGTTTTCGCCAATGATATTTTGAAAGAGGCCCGGACGGCTTGGACCCATTATTTCGCCAAGTACGGTTACACGCCGGATGTTTACCGGGAGGAAAGTATCGTGGATCTCGTGAAACGGCACAGGGCAGGGGAATTGGTTTTCCCGGAAAAAGTAGACGTGGTTACAGGAGGTTTCCCGTGTCAGGATTTCAGTGTGGCGGGGAAACGTAACGGTTTCAATTCTCATAAAGATCATAAGGGAAAAATTATTGATGGGGAGATTGCCTCGGAAGAAACCCGCGGTAAGTTATATATGTGGATGAAAGAGGTGATTGAAATCACGAAGCCCAAGCTGTTTATCGCGGAGAACGTGAAAGGATTGGTAAATCTTTCCAATGTGAAGGAGATTATTCAGCAGGATTTTTCCCGGGCAGATGGAGATGGGTATATCGTGCTGGAACCTCGTGTTCTGCACGCTGCGGATTACGGTGTCCCCCAATCCCGTGAGAGGGTAATTTTTATCGGTATACGTAAATCTGCGTTAACACCTGCAGCCCGTGAGGCTTTGATGCGTGATGTTATCCCCGATGAATACGTGCCTTATCCGTCGCCCAGTCATGCATATCATATTAAGAATAAGGGATTAATGCCCCCCCAGACGGTGGGAGGGATGTTTGCCGGGTTGAAGGAACCGGAAGATAGTGATGATCCTGCACAAAAGGTCTATTCCAAAGCCAAGTTTATGGGTACTCATTGTCAAGGTCAGACAGAGGTGGATGTTAACGGGATCGGGCCGACGATTCGGGCTGAACATCATGGTAACATTGAATATCGACGACTGTCAAAAGAACATGGCGGTATCATTGACAAGGAATTGAAAAAGGGATTGAAAGAGCGTCGTTTAACCCCGCGAGAATGTGCGTTGATACAGACTTTCCCTCTTGATTATGAATTTGTGATTCCTCATGAGGAAAACAAACAGAGATATATTCTAAGTCCTTCGGCAGCCTATAAGATTATAGGAAATGCCGTTCCGCCTTTATTGGCTTACCATATAGGAAAACGAATTGAGAATTTGTGGGATCTTTATTTCGAACCTGATGAAGTCATTATTTAGTTTTCATATGCAAGATGATCGTGCTTTCGAAGAGCTATTAGCAAAAGTAATAGACTTCATGAATCGGGAAGCATTGACGTTTCCGGAAAGGTATACTGGTTTATTAGGTAGTAAATTAGAAGACAAAGTCGTGGAGGTATTGCAACAATGTGCTGTCGGGACATGTTTTGAAGATCAGATCGTGAAATATTCCGGGCAACGTTTTCCTGATATTGTTATTGGTGGTTATTACGGGGTTGAGGTGAAAACAACGAAAGCTAATCATTGGAAGTCTACGGGAAGTAGTGTTGCCGAGGGGACTCGAGTGGAAGATGTGGAGCGAGTATACCTTTTGTTTGGAAAAATGTGTGAACCGGTTTGTTTTGTTTGCAAGCCTTACGAAGAGTGTTTATCGGAAGTCGTGGTAACCCACTCTCCTCGTTATTTGGTAGATATGAATTTATTAAAAGGAGAAACAATTTTTGACAAGTTGGGAATTCCTTATGATGAATTGCGTTGTCAACCGAATCCGATTCGAACCATTCTTGATTACTATCGTTCCCGGCTTAAAGAAGGGGAAGAATTATGGTGGTTGGATAATGATCATTCTAAGGTATCTAACCTTGTGATTCGTATGTGGAGTTCGCTATCTCCGCAAGAGAAACAGAAATACCAAATTAAAGGATTTATCTTTTTCCCAGAGTTATTAAGTAATCGTTCGGATAAATTCAATCGTATGGCTGTTTGGCTTGCAACTCAAGAAGGAGTTGTTTGTCCGAATCTAAGAGATATTTTCTCGGCAGGAGGGAAGGAGTGTATTACGAAAAACGGAGAGAGTTATCCTGGTGTGTCAAAAGTGATTGGGAAACTCTACCGGGAATTATCTGCAATAAAAGAATTTATTCAGCAGGTTGATGATGCTGAATTGCAGGAGTATTGGAAATGTCAATTCAATATCGGGGAAAAATGGGAAACGTGGTGTCAATTGGCAATCAATAATCTTGAAACAATCAACACAACCGGAATCCCTTTGAAGAAATTAATCTGTTAATTTCGTTTTCTACAATTTTAACCGGAAAATATCGGATACTTGTTTAAAGCCGTGATGCTCGAAGAATTGATGGGCAGAATGGTTGTTGACGCCCGATTCGAGATAACAATCCTGTATTCCTTTGTCCCGGAAACTTTCCGTCGCTTTTTGCAGGAGTTCCTGTCCGATACGCTTTCCCCGGTACGCGGGATCGACACTGAGGTCAAAGATAACCCCGTAAGGTCTGGCTCCGTCATTCGTGATGCCGAACAATACGAACCCGATAATTGTTCCGTTTTCCAGATATAGCAGGAGCGTGTTGTCCGGGTTTTCTACTTGTCGATCGAGATAATTTAGCCACATTTCCTTGTAATTAGGAGCAAGCTCGTTACTATCGAGAGCGATTCCCATTTGTAGTTCCCCGTGGGAAATGTAGGCTTTGTGTGATTCGATAATGCGAGAGAAAAACTCGCAGAGTTGCGTCCTGTAATCGATAGAATATGTCTGTATCATATATATAAATTAAATTTGGTGTGATTTTCTTTTACTATGTTTTTTCCGAAGGTAGTGAATAATTACCCGGATCATGATTTTCATACTGAAATATATACCAATAGAAGTGATAACGACCAGAACGACAGCTGTGAATATCCCAAATTCTTTGGAAATCATCGAAAACACGGGAGCCTCGCCGTTACCTTCCAATAATACTCCGAAAAGGGAGGCTATGGAAATGAAAAGAAGAATATTCTTCGTGCTGTTAGCCTCTTTCAGATCAGCTATATTGTTGGCATTTGTCAAGGATTTATCCACTCTTTCCGTGATGTCCTTTAATTGCTGCTCGTCTGCGTCAATTCGTAGTCTTCGGCTTGTCTCGTGGTACATGTGTTTGTGAGACATATAGCGCAGGTAGCGTACCGAATCGAGTTGCAGTATGACATCGGATAAGCTGATGCTTAGGCGGGCATTCTGCTCGATCATGTCCAGAATCTTGTCATTGATGATTGTGAATCCCTGTTGTCCGTCCTTTGATTCCGGGTGACTGTTATCCTTGATCGCTTGTCGGGAATTGAAGATATATTTATTCAGCACGTAGTTGATCGTGTGTTTTTTAGCCAACAGGATTTCGACTAACACAAGATATTCCGGCCAACTGACGTGATAACGGTCTCGTCGGGCCAAGTGTTTTTTCCAGTCGGTGGGAGCTTCTTTCCCACGGTTTCCGTACGTACCGATAACGAGACTCATGTTTTCATTTGCCAGCACAAGATCATCGGTGTCAATGGCGATGTTTTTCCCACAAATATCTTCAAAACTGGAATCCATGCGGTAGGGCCACTCTTCGGGGTAAAGACTCATGAGGCCCACGAGTTCCGCCTTGTGACATTGTTCGATATGTTCGATAACTTGGTCTTCCCGCATCTGGTCAAAACGGATTCGTCCCTCGTGACCGATACTTTCCCAAATATCCAGAAAGATATAATTATGCCATCCGTATTCGAACTCTTTGGATTCTTTACTTTTTCTTGAATCTTTTTGTCTTTGCCCGTCAAAGAAATAGCGGTAACGCTTTTGTACTTCATCGAAAGTGACACCTTTTGTTTTCACGGTTGTCGTGTGGACGTGTGATTCTTCGTCGATGTGCAGGTCACTGATTGAAACGACTTTCAAGGAACCGTCGATTTCTTGGCCTTTCTTCTTGTTGTTGTAAACCCAATGTTCCACATGTTGCACGATCCCCGCCACGGCAATCAGTTGATCCGTGTTGAATGGAACATCTGTTTGGCAAAATTTGGTCCCGTTAATTCTTCCTGTCGGGCTCACGATAATCCGGTAGGAGATTTCAACTGTCTTGTTGAAGAATACGGCAGCCCGTACATGTACGTGTCCCCATAGCCTAGCGGGAGCGTTCCCGTCAATGTCAATACATATATCGAACCCTTTCAAACGATAACGGTTGATGACTTTATCCGAATGGGTAAACAACTGGTCGTCAAAATGCCCGTCATCATCCTTTTTGATGAAGAAATTCGTTTCGGGGTTCAAGGGAATTTCAATTCCGGCAGAAGTAAAGGTCTGTATCAGAATGACGGAAAATTCATTGTAGATAAGACCGGATTCACACTGGTTGTAATTTCTCATAGTACGCACGTTTCGTGCAAATATAAGCAAATTTTATAAATAAAACGGAGAAAGTATTTTTTCATAAAAGCTGATTTATTAGGAGATATTAAAAATATTCATTAACTTTCCTAACTCGATAGAAATAAGTGTTTAATCAATAATAATAAGTATGATGTTAGGAGGAGTGGTTGGAATTTTGTATGTGGTGTTAAAACTAATACTGTTTGTCGGTTTGGTTATTTTACTTTGGAATGTTTATGTCGCATTGCGGATATACATCAAAAAGAATAGTGATGTGAAATGGAAAGAAAAAGACTGACTTGTAAGTGTCAGCCTTCTATTAATTCTTTCACGAAAGGTGTTGCCGGGGTATTCCTGATATGATCCGGGGTGTCCAGTTGCTCAACAAGCCCTTTGTTCATGACCATAACTCGGGTACCCAGTTTTAGGGCCTCTTTTATATCGTGGGTGATAAACACGATAGTCACTCCTAACTGCTCGTGAATACGAATAATTTCACTCTGTAACATTTTGCGTGTAATCTCATCAACCGCCCCGAACGGTTCGTCCATGAGTAGGATATCCGGGTTTGCGGCAAGGGCTCGGGCGATACCAACTCGTTGGCGTTGACCACCGGACAGTTCTGCCGGGTAGCGGTCGAGCATATCCCTGTCAAGACCGACCACGTCAATCAATCGTTCCACCGCTTTGCGGGTACGTTCTTTATTCCTGTGATTCAGTAGGCTGGGGACGTAAGCAATGTTTTTACGAATGGTCATGTGAGGAAACAGTCCGATACCTTGAATGACATACCCGATGTTACGACGTAAAAGTGTTTGGTTCTCCTTCGAAATATCTTTCCCATCGACATAAATGATCCCGAAAGTGGGAGAGATCAGCCCGTTAATTAACTTTAGTACGGTTGTCTTCCCAGAACCGGAACTTCCGATAATGGTTAGGAACTCGCCCTTCCGGATCTCCAAGTTGAAGTCCTTTAATATTTCCCGGTTCCCGTATGATTTATTGACGTGTTCAAAACGAATAGCAACATTATTTTCCATAACTCAATTGTGGATTAAGTAAACCTTTTTTCTTTAAAAACTCCACGGCAACTTCCCGTTCCGTACGATGTTCCACGTCGACGTTGTAATTCATGTCGGCCATTTCCTGATCAGTCAGTATACCGTTCATCTTTTCCAGTATCCTTTCCAGTTCCGGGTGTTCCTTCAATGTTTCCTCTCGTACTATTGTTGCGCAATAGTAGGAAGGAAAGAAGTGTTTGTCATCTTTTAGAATCGTAAGATTCGCATGGCTTAACTGTCCATCCGTCGTGAAAATGTTGATCACATCAATCTTGCCGGATCTCATGGCTTCGTACTTCAATCCAATGTCCATATCCAAGTTTTTCTTGAATTTGAGGTTATAGTAGGCGCAGAGATCCGCGTACCCGTCATTAATTTCGTAAAAGTCATATTCCGCCCCGAAAGTGAATAAATCGGGATAAAGGGCCAGATCGGAAAATGTTTTTAAGTTATATTTTTTTGCCATTTCATTACTTACAGCCAAGCTATAAGCATTGTTAAAGCCGTACGGGGCAACCCATTTCAGCCCGTATTCCCGGGAATATTCTTTTTGTAACTCGGAGAATAATTGGTCGGGTGGGAGTAGCGTGTCTTTTTTCAAGATCACCAACCAGCCTGTACCCGTGTATTCCGGGTAAAGGTCGAAATCTCCCTTGATCATGGCCGGATGAATGTTGCTCGTGCCACCACCCACGCCTTTCGTGATTTTCACGTGCAGATCGGAGTTTTCTTCAATGAGTAGGGCAAGCATCTCTCCGAGAATGAATTGTTCGCTCATCGGTTTGGTGGCAATATGGATCGTGTCTTTTTTCGACTCGCATCCCGACAGGAATACGAGGCCAATGAATAGTGCAAGTAGTCCGTTTTTCATGTATTTTTTCATAGTAATTTACGTTTTCTTTTAATATACTTTTCGTAGCGTCCCACGCCCCAATCTGCCAGCAAGGCCAGCAGGGCTATTAATAAACTCCCGGCAATCGTCATGGCCGAATTGTTGGTTGTGATTCCCCGGTAGATGGCTACTCCTAATCCTCCGGCACCGATAAATGCGGCGATACCCGTGAGGGCAATGGTCATCACGACCATGTTACGTATTCCCGACAGGATAACAGGAAATGCCAGAGGAATCTGTATTTTATAGAGTATCTGGAAGGTTGTGCTGCCCATTCCCCGTGCCGCCTCGATAATCTCCTTGTCGATACCGATAATTCCCGTGTAGGTATTGTGGACCATAGGGAGCAGGGCGTAAATACTCAAAGCGATGATGGCCGTGGTGTTACCGATTCCGGAAAAAGGAATCAAGAAACCGAACAAGGCAATTGATGGGATGGTGTAAATGAAGTTCGTGAGGCCCAACACGGTGGATGAACCCTTGCGGTACATACTGATCATGATTCCTAGCCCCAATCCGACAATCGTGGCGATCACGATGGATGTCAGCGATATTTGCAGGTGTTCCCACGTGAGGTCCAAGAAAAAGTGCCAACGTTCCACGTATAGCGTGTAAATCTCTTTTATCATTTGCATTGCGTTTAAAAGTTAAAAATAATAACCCACGTTCACGTTAAAACGGGCATGCCAGGAATCACTTTCGCCACCGGCACCGAAACCGTTGAAATCAGGTCCCAGCCACCCGTGATTTTTACCTAGAGCGTAATCCACGTAAATACACACGGGACCACCGTCCAGCATACATCCCGTGACGTTCTGGAAACTATCTTTGTAATCGTTGTTCTGTTTGTCGAGCCAACCGAAGTCGTTGTACACTTGTATTTTCTTGAGAAATTTCCTGTTTACCGGGATCGTGTATCCGGCTCCCAACATGTACACGTTTGCTTTGGCGGCTACCAGATAGGGAGCCCCGTAAGCCGTCATCGAGATCAGCTCATCGTCGTCTCCCTCGCCATTTTTAGGATTCATGGCATAAGTTGTCAATTGTGCTTTCAGACTGACTTTTTGCGTGGTTAGTTCATAATGTAGGGCGAAAGCGTAATGTGTACCGTTCTTGCGGGTGTCGAGGTTGTAAAGTTGTCCGAACTCTGCCGATCCGCCTAATCGTTGCCGGGTAGATTCCCCGAATTTATAAAAGGCTTGTCCGTTGAATTGATTGATCTCTTTGTTCCGTCCGGCCACGTCGTAACCGTATCGATCATCGGAAGTCTCGTTATCTGACCCGAAAAGTAGTTCATCTGCATTCTTGAAAAAAGCGAGAGTAAAATCCCACGTGTCACCTTGATATAAATACTTGATTCCCATATCAGAATCGTCTTCCAGTCCGATGTAATAAGCGATTTGCAGGAAGAAGTTGTGCGAGGCGATAGGTTGAATACCGAAAGGCACTCCCGTTAGCCCCAGTTGCATTTGGCTTTTGTCGTTGAACTGGTAGCCGATCCACCCGTATTTCAGCATTGGACCACCGAAATCTTTACTGTAAAAGCGGTAGTCCGCGCTTAGAATGATATTTCGGTAGGAACCTGACAATTTGAAGTATAACACGTCAAAACCAAAATCTCCACCCCGGTCACGATGTCCGGGTTTCCAATCGCAGAAATTGTAATTAAAACGGAGCGCTCCCCCGAGTTTGAACTTCGGTAACACCCGTTCTTGTGCCTGACTTATCACCACCAGTAGCGTTAGGCATATTCCTAGAAACAGTCTTTTATATTTCATATCCATTTTTATCTTTCAAGGTATAACGGGAATGTTAAAAAATAGTTTCCTTAAATTTATCATTTGTTAGTAAAATCAATTTTAAAGTAACTAGACGGTGGAAAAGTAGAACCTTTTTAACTCCTTGGCCGTTAAAGAAAAAAGATAACGAAATAAAAAATAATAAGATGAACAAGAAATTTTTAAATTATACGGATTGGCAAGGAACTGCCGACACGCTGCATATGTACCTTCAGATGTTGGGCAAAGTGAAATTGATGCGTTGTCACCAACGTCCCGAGTGGGCACACGTGCGTCTTTACTTGACGGTGGAAGGGGTATCCACGGGGATTATACCCGGTGATGATTCTCCTTTCGAGATTCAGGCAAATTTTATGAAACATTTGGTCATTTTCCGTAACGGAAACGGGAAAGTGGTTACGTTTACTTTACAGGACGGGCTTTCCGTGATGGAATTCTATAAACAGTTCATGAAGGGACTGGAAGAGATCGGTTCCCCGACAGCGATCAATGTCCGTGCGCAGGAGTTCTACGATCCGATTGATTTTGACAAGGACACTAAACATCATCATTACGATAAGGAGGCCGTACAACTTTGGCACCAGAACCATCTTTTTGCACATGAGGCATTACGGGGATTCCTTTCCGGTTTCCGGGGAAAAGTGGATGGACCGGCTTATTATTTCGGTACGATGGACCTCACTGGAATTGTGTATAGCGGTGAATCGGCTCCGTTTGGCATGAATAAACCGATTTCAGATCATGCTTTTGATGAACGTTATTTCGAGTGCGGTTTCTGGCCGGGAGACGTAAATTATCCTCGTCCTGCTTTCTACGGGTTGCCTTATCCTTTCATAAGTGATATAAAAGGTAATGATCATTTGATTCGTCCCGCGATGGCAATATTCAAGCCCGAGAAGAAAGAGTTTTTTCTGACACTGGAAGATGCTTTGGCTTATGATGACCCGTTTGATGCCGTACATCAATTCCTGCAATCCAGTTTTGATATCATGCAGAAAGTACGTCCGTGGCAGCATCTGGACTGGATCACGACTCCATTGACTTACACGAAATAGACGGGAGTTCCCAAAATTAGAACTGTCCAAAAAGTCATTTTTCAAACTCCCTCCCGGCTTCGCCGTACTCCCTCTATAAACAGAGGGAGAGTTGAAATACTCCCTGTCTTCGGGATAAGTTACCAGCTCCTCCTCTGTTTATAGAGGAGGTGGCACGAAGTGACGGAGGAGTTTTTTGAAATAAAATGACTTTTTGGACAGCTCCTGTCCCTAGCGAGCGCCTTATCTACGGCCAATAGTCATAATGTATATCGGGTTTTAATTATGAAGCGATATTTATAAAATAATTGGTTTTTATAATTATTTTTCATATATTTATAGTACGATATTACTAACTAAATTATGAACGTCATGGGAGGCGAAGGACACGTATTTGATATGATTCGACGCACGAAACAGAATCGAAAAATGCTTCAGGAGCGTCGTGACCGGATGAAAGATCTCGTTGAGAAAATGAACGAGAAACCTTTATCGGGGTATCCGAACAAGTTGGCGGAAGGGGAAATGGAACAAATCGAAAGAGACATAAAATCGAGAGAACATGACGAAAAGGTGTATTACACCCGTTTCATGTTTGCTTTTCTGGGAATTTTGCTATTAGTTATGCTCGTGGCATGGGGAATGTGGAGAATGCTGGGAGCGTGAAAGTATTGGACGAGATACACTATAAAGCTTGTTGTACTTGTGATTCGCTAGTAAGTGTTCGATAACTATTCGATAAGTGTTCGATAAGTATTCGACACGTGTCGTCAATTTATTCCTGATTTATTCTTGATATTCATTCATGATACCGACGAGAGAGTACAGGGACACTGATGGCATAAGGGGTAAATGAATTCGGGGCTGTTCAATGTGAATTGGCAGCCCCGAATCGTTATTTGCTAGAAAAGTGTTAGTGTCACATGGTTGTACCGATCAGTCCTTTCGTGGATTGTTCTATGAAATCAATAATGCGTTGAATTTCCGGTCCGACAGTAATGGTCTCCTTGATTCTCAGTAGGGCGTTTTCAACGCTTGTCCCACATTGATATACTTGGCGGTAGGCTTTGGCTATGTCATCAATGATTTCTTCCGTGAGTTTCTGCTCTTTACGCAGAATGTAAGCGTTGATCCCGTAGTAAGCGATCGGGTTATGGGCGGCAACGATGTAAGGGGGAACGTCCTTGTTGGCCCGGCATCCGTCCTTCACCAGGGCCCAAGTCCCAATGCGGCATCCATGTTTCACGATTACGCCACCACCTAAGATTGCGTAGTCGTCGATAATACAATTCCCGGCTGTCTTGGCTGCGTTTCCCAGCACGCAGTTGTTACCGAGATGGGTGTCGTGTGCCAGATGCACGCTTTCCAGCAGGAAATTCCCGTCACCGACAATCGTGCAATCCGTCGTGTTAGTTCCCCGGTTAATAATAACCTTCTCCCGGATCGTGTTGTTATTCCCGATTTTTAAAAGGGTATCTTCCCCCTTGAACTTGAAATCTTGCGGGGTCGCCCCGATAATGGCTCCCTGGTAGACCGTGTTGTTCGTTCCCATGCGGGTACCGCTCAGGATACTGGCGTACGGCATGATCGTGCAGTTATCACCGATCTCGACGTTCTTGTCGATATAGGCGAAAGGATGGATAGTAACATCCTTTCCTATTTTTGCATCGGGATTAACGTAAGCTAGTGGACTTATCATGATAATTTGTATTTAAAGGTTATTCGGTTCGTCCACCACCCAGGGCATGATACAGGTTAACAACGGCTTGTATGCGTTGAAACTCGTCGGATATTCCGGAGAGTTGTGCGCTAAGCAAGGACTGTTGTGCCGTGAGCACTTCCAGGTAAGTGGATGTTCCTAAAGTTAGTAATTCTTGCGTGTATTCCACGGATTTTTCTAAAGAAAATATCTGCTTTTCACGTTGTTCGATTTTATCTTGTGCCGTTTGGTACTGCACCAATGCGTTGCTAACTTCACTTCCCGCGTTTAATATAGCCTGTTCGAAACTAATCAAGGCCTCTTCTTGTTGTGCCTTGGCAACTCTTAAACGGGCGGTGAGGGCTCCCCGGTTGAAGATCGGTTGTGTCAGTGATCCCACGGCAGAGGCAATCATCTTACCCGGGTTCGTGATGTATGAGCCGGAACTGTTCGTCCATCCGAGTGTTCCGCTGATCGAGATTTGCGGGTAGAATGCCGAACGGGCTTGATTCGTGTTGTAAAACGTGCTGGCCAATGCCATTTCGGCGGATTTCACGTCCGGACGATTCGATAGCAATTGAACAGGTATACCTACATTCAGCAGGGTAGGGAGGGATTGGTCTTCCAGTTTTCCCCGTTCGATACGTTGCGGGGCTTGTTTCAATAACAGGGAAAGTGAGTTTTCTGCTTCCCGGATGCTTTTTTTCAAGTCGGGAATGGAGGCGGCAATCATGTAGCTGTTAGCCTCACTTTGTGCGATAGCGGCCTCGTTTACCATCCCGGCCTCTTTCATCGCTTTCATGGTTTCCACGCTTTTTTGCCATAATACGGCTGTCTCTTCCGTGATGGCCAGTTGCTTGTCCAGCATGAGCAGCGTGTAGTAGGTGTTGGCAATAGTCGAGATGACTTGTGTCTGAACGGCTTGCTTGTATGCCTCGCTTTGTAATAAGGTCGCTTTTGCTCCGCGTTTGGCATTTGTTAATTTGCCGAACAGGTCAAGTTCCCAACTAGAGACTACCGGGAGCGAGTAAATCTGCGTGGCGGCGCCCTTGTCAAAACTACTTACTGTTCCCTGGGGAGATAATCCCAGGGAAGGTAGGTATGCCAAGCGGGAGGACATTAACCCTGCCTCTGCCTCTTTCACTTTCAAGATGGCAGTTTGCAGGTCACTGTTTTGTTCCAGTCCCTGACGAATTAATTTCTGTAATTGGGGGTCCGTGAATACCTCTTCCCAGGGTAAATTACCCATATTCGTGGTATCCGATACCAGCGTGTCATTTACAGAAACCGGGTCCCGGTACAGGCCTTCCACATCCACGTCCGGACGGTTGTATTTCTTGTAAATGTTACAGCTGCTTAACAGGGCGCCCATGCATATCGTGTATATAACAACTTGTTTCATCTTTCTTTATTTTGTGTATTGTTCTATTTCAGATTCAAGTTCCGTGTTATCCGTGTCATGCCATTCGATCGGTTTAATCTTCTCTTGCAGATACTGGAATGCAACGAACATGGCAGGTACCGTGAAAATCTGGCAAATCATACCGATTAACATACCGCCAATTGCACCGGAGCCTAACGTGCTGTTACCGTTTGCACCAACACCGCTAGCGAACATCATCGGTAACAAACCGATAACCATGGCCAGTGAGGTCATCAAAATCGGACGGAGACGGGCAGAAGCTCCTAGCACGGCAGCGGAAACGATGCTCATTCCGGATTGACGTCTTTCGAGAGCAAACTCGGTGATCAGGATGGCGTTTTTCGCCAACAGACCGATCAACATGATCAATGCAATCTGCATGTAGATGTTGTTTTCAACACCCATAAATTGTGCAAATATGAAACTACCCATTAATCCGAAAGGTACGGAAAGAATAACACCCAAGGGTAGGATGTAACTCTCGTACTGGGCACTCAGCAGCAGGTATACGAACACGAGACAAAGTACGAATATTAATGCGGTGGTGTTTCCACTGGAACTTTGTTCCTCACGGGTCATACCCGAGAATTCGTACCCGTATCCGGTAGGTAACGTTTCGGCGGCCACTTCCTCGATGGCTTTGATGGCTTGCCCGGAGCTGTACCCGTCGGCAGGAGAACCGTTCACGCTAATGGCCGTAAACATGTTGAAACGCTTGATATTATCCGGACCGTATACTTTACGTAAGGTGACGAATTGGGTGATTGGTGCCATTTCATTCCCGTTTCTGACCATAATTTGATTTAAGGTTTCCGGATTTGCACGGAAATTGGCATCCGCCTGAATCATGACACGGTACAATTTTCCGAAACGGTTAAAGTTAGAGGCGTACAGACCACCGTAATATCCCTGCAATGCAGAAAGTAACACGCTGGGGGATAACCCGGCTTCTTTACACTTGGCCACGTCAATGTCTACCATGTATTGTGGATAATTCGGGTTGAATGAGGTTCGTGCTGCGGCAATTTCCGGACGAGCATTTAGCTTTTCCAGGAAGTTCTGGGTTATATTGAAAAATTCGTTCAAATCACCACCTGTTTTATCCTGAAGATTGAATTCGAATCCGTTCGTCAAGCTATATCCCGGAATCATCGGAGGTGCGAACAAAAGAACACGGGCATCCTTGATCAATCCTTGGGTTTGCATGTATAATTGTCCGATCACGCTGTTTACATCCTGTCCCTTACTTCGTTCATCCCACGGTTTCAGACGACAGATGAATGTACCGTAAGAGCTACCTTGCCCGGCAATGAAACTATACCCGGCAATTTCTGTACGGTCGGAAACGGCCGGATTGCTGGCAATCAAGCTGTCCACTTGTGCCAAGGCGGCTTCCGTGGTTTCCAACGATGTGGCAGGTGGAAGGTCCACGATCACGAAGAAAGTTCCCGTATCCTCGTTGGGTACTAACCCGGTCGGGGTTTTCTGCATCAGGAATACAAGGACTACCATGCTGGCAATGACCGTGATAAATGTGGTCACCTTGTGATTGATGAAGAAACTAACTCCTTTTTTGTATTTGTTTAACGTTACGTCATAAGCGGCATTGAAGGCGGCATGGAACCGGTTGATAAGTCCTTTTTTCTTGTGATCCTCACCTTTGTCATGCGGTTTTAGGAAAATAGCACATAATGCGGGACTTAGTGTCAAGGCATTGATGGCAGACAGACCGATGGAAACAGCCATTGTTAAACCGAATTGGCGGTAGAAAGTACCGGAAGTACCGGTGATGAAACTTACGGGGATGAACACGGCCATCATCACGAGGGTGATGGACACGATAGCACCGGAAATTTCATTCATGGCGTCAATGGAGGCTTTAAGCGGGGATTTATATCCCTGATCTAGTTTCGCATGGACGGCCTCGACCACGATAATGGCATCATCGACCACGATTGCGATAGCCAGAACGAGGGCGCAAAGTGTCAACAAGTTCATGCTGAACCCGATCAGGTAAAGCACGAAGAAGGTACCAATCAATGCAACCGGAATCGCGATGGCAGGAATTAACGTGGACCGGAAGTCTTGCAGGAAGATAAATACAACCAAGAACACGAGGATAAATGCCTCGATCAATGTCTTCAGTACTTCATGAATAGATGCATACAAGAAGTCATTGGCACTTAGCAGTATGCTATACTCAACACCGGGAGGGAAGTCCTTGGAAACATCTTCCAGTAATGCCTCGATGTCTTTAATGATCTGCGTGGCGTTGGAGCCCGCGGTCTGGAAGATCATACTGGTAACTCCGGGATGACCGTTCGCGTTATTCGAGTAGCCGTAGCTTAATCCTCCCAGTTCGATGCGGGCAACATCTTTCAATCGTAGGATTTCCCCGTCGGAAGTGGCCCGGATGATTATATCCTCGAACTCTTCTGTCGTCTGGAGACGTCCTTTGTATTTCATGATATACTGGAACGATTGATCGCCACTTTCCCCAAACTGTCCGGGAGCAGCCTCGATGTTTTGTTCTGCCAGGGCTGCCGTAATATCAGAAGGCATTAACTTGTATTGTGCCATCACGTCAGGTTTTAACCAGATACGCATGGAATAATCGGCACCGAACGCCATCACGTCGCCCACTCCGGGAACACGCTGGATTTGCGGAATCAAGTTAATCTTCATATAGTTTTGAAGGAACGTTTGGTCAAACCGGTCATCCGTGCTGTAAACGGTGAAACCTAACAACATACTGGTTTGGCGTTTACTAGTGATCACACCTACTTGAGTCACCTCGGCAGGTAGGAATCCTTGAGCTTTGGCCACGCGGTTTTGCACGTTAACTGCGGCCATGTCCGGGTCTGTTCCTTGTTTAAAATATACCTCGATAGAGGCCTCTCCCGTGTTGGTAGCGGTAGAAGTCATGTACATCATGTTTTCCACACCATTGATTTGCTCTTCCAACGGGGCAATCACACTGTTTAGCACCGTTTCTGCGTTTGCCCCGGTGTAAGACGTGCTAACCCGAACAGTAGGAGGTGCGATATCCGGGTATTGCGTGACGGGGATGGAAATCAACCCCAAGATACCCAAGATCACGACGATGATGGAAATCACCGTGGAGAGAACGGGACGTTTAATAAAATTATCTAATTTCATAATCTCAATTCATTCAAAGTAGTTTGTTTATGTTCTTCCATTCCCGCTTACCGGGCAATTGCCTGTTGGCGTTTTGCTGCCGATTCAGCCGGGGTGATCGGTTTAATGGACATCCCGTCTCTCACGGATGTACCTACGCCTTCAACCACGATACGGTCCCCGATGTTTAACCCGGAAGTAACAACATAGTTTTTGCCGTCGTTAATGGGTAATATGGTAATTTCTCTGGTTTTCACAACAGCACTGTCCGTCACGATGAAAGCGAACTTTTTATCCTGAATTTCCGAGGTTGCCTTTTGAGGGATGATGATTGCGTTGTCTGATTCCTCCGGCAACAGGATTACTCCCGATCCACCGCTACGCAAGATCCCGTTCGGATTGGGGAAGGTGGCACGCACGCTGGCAGAACCCGTCGTTTGATCAATTACCCCGCTTAACGTTTCAATTTTTCCTTTCTCGGAATAGATTGATCCGTCAACCAATTGTAATTCCACTGCCGGCATTTGGTTTAATACTCCTTGGGTAGCTCCATTGCTTTGACGGGTTAGTTTGAGAAGATCTTTCTCGTTCATGGAGAAATAAACGAACATCTTGGAATTGTCTGATACCGTGGTTAAAGGCGTTGTCATGCTGGGGCTAACGAGACTACCGACACGATAAGGAATTTTCCCGATAACTCCATCCGCGGGGCTGGAGACTTGCGTGTAGGACAGATTCTTCTCCGCATTGATTAATTGTGCCTCGGCTTGGGCCAAATTAGCCTTCTGTTGTGCTAATGTGTTCTCTGCCGTTTGTAATTCGTATTGGCTGATTATGTTTTTCTGCGCCAGCATTTTTTTATTCTCGGCGGTGAGCGCCGCTGTTGCAACTCCTGCTTCCGCAACCTTAACAGCAGCACGGGCCACGTTCACGGCTTCCTCGTATTGTACGGGGTCAATAACAAATAGCGTTTGACCTTTCTTTACGACCGAACCCTCATCCACGCATAACTTCGTGATGAATCCACTCACGTTTGGACGTATCTCAACGTCCTGACATCCCTTGATTGTTGCCGGGTAAGAATTATTCAACTTTGATACGCTAGGCTCAATTGTGATGACCGCATATTCAGGAACTCCCGCTTGATGTCCAGCCTGTTTGTTTCCACAGGCAAAAAGTGTAGTCCCTAACATAATTACAATCAATCTTTGAGACAAAATAATCATTGACTTTCTAATTTTCATATGCTAGATTTTAATTAATTGTATTCGTGTATAACTTTAAAAACACCCTATAACAGGCGACACAGTGTCGAATAGACAAAAGGTATACCAAAATTGTAAATAGAAATGTAGATTTTATTTCTTTTATAGAAAAATTATATATGTGAGCAGTTAATTTTAAGTTTCTGCTCAATTTTACATTATCTTTGCCGAAAAGGTTTGGATCATGGAGGTTTTTATCAGGAAAATAAGGGAAGCTTACCCGTTATCGGATGAAACCGTTCGTTTATTGCTCGGTCACACGGAAAGAGTTGTTCTTCCTAAAGGTGAATTATTGATGCGGGAAGGAACGGTTGCAAAATATACTTATTTTGTAATAAAAGGATTTGCCCGGGGATTTTTCCATAAGGAGGATAAGGATATTACGATCTGGTTTGCCTCCGAGGGTATGTCCCTTTTGTCAATGAACGGGTATATGTTTTCAACTGCCGGGTATGAGAACGTGGAGTTACTGGAAGAATGTGACCTGTTGAAAATATCAAACGAAACATTAAATCGTTTATTTGATTCCAATATTGAACTGGCGAATTGGGGACGACGGATGTCTGACGGAATTATATTGAAATTCGAGAAATTATTCATGGAACGTTATTTCATGTCTGCCTCGGAACGCTATCATTTATTGGTTGAACGGGAACCGGAGATTCTAAAGAAGGTTCCGCTTCGTCATATCGCATCATTTCTGGGAATTTCTCAAGTGTCATTAAGTAGGATCAGGGCAGGAATTCAGTAATTTTAGATTTTAAATTCTAACTGCACAAATCCAATGTTTCTTAATTTTATCATGTTTTGACTTGATACTATTTTTTACATATGTAAATTGAAAAGTCGGGAATTTTACAGACCTTTGGGGCCGTTAATTTAAAAGCAGAAAATAAAATGCGGCAGTTGAAAGGTGTACTATTAGCGATGATTTCATCATCCACGTTCGGGTTGATTCCATTGTTTGCTCTTCCGGCAATGCAAGAGGGGGTGGGATTGGACTCCGTATTGTTTTATCGTTTTGCCATTTCCGCGGTGGTCGTGGGTGCTTATTTGCTTTTACGGCGTGTGGACCTTCGGATAACTTTAAAGGAGTTTGGAACGATGTTCCTGTTAGGAGGAACGTATGCCTCTACTTCACTTTTTCTGACAGCATCTTACCTGTACATTCCTAGCGGGGTGGCCACAACGATTCATTTTCTTTATCCGGTGTTGGTTACCGCTATCATGATTGCTTTTTTCAAAGATAAAATAGCACTCTCGGTAATCATTGCCACGGTTCTGGCTATTCTGGGAGTCTATTTATTAAGTAGTGGTGAAGGGGAAGGAGTGACGAGTTGGAAAGGACTTTTCATGGTATTGTCGACCGTGGTGACTTATGCCATATATATCGTTGGGGTAAATAAATCCTGTATACAGCACATGGATGGATTAAAAATGACCTTTTATATGTTGTTCTGTTGTACAATCATCTTTGGAGCCAACATCCTGTTAAAAGGGCAGGGATTGGATATGATGCCGAATGCGAATGCCGTGGTGCATATCTTTTTGCTGTCTTTAATCCCAACCCTTGTGTCCGATTTAACGTTAATATTGGCAATACAGCACGTGGGGTCAACCACGGCCGCTATTATGGGATGTATGGAACCCTTGACGGCAGTAAGTATGGGAGTTTTGTTTTTGGGAGAACGTTTCGGGTTGGGGCAGATACTGGGAGTTGTTATCGTGCTGGTAGCCGTGTTCATCGTGATCCTATCCAGTCATCCGGGACATTTTTCTATGAAACGTTTGATCCCGGCATTTATAAGAATAAGAAAATAAAATTAAAGATTCGTGTTATGGTAAATTTGATTAGAATAACGGAGCCGACAGATATTCGTTTACAAAAACTTATCCCACTCTATAAGGAGGCTTTCCCGGAGGAGGAGAGGCGAAATATCAAGCAATTGGAACGGTTGATACGGGAAAAAACGGAGATGCATTTTAATGCCATAGAGACGGATGGTGTTTTGGCCGGTTTGTTTATCTACTGGGATATGCGGGATTTTTATTACCTTGAACATTTAGCCGTTTTTACCCCAATGCGTAATCTGAAAGTCGGGCAACAGGTGTTGGATTATATCGCGGAACATTTAGACGGTATGCGATTGTTGGAAGTGGAACCGACCACGGATGAGATGACCACTCGCCGGGTGAATTACTATCGTCGTAACGGGTATGAGATTCTCGACAAGACGTATATGCAGCCTTCTTACGATGAAGACATTGAAGTCGGTAATCTTTGGATTATGGGTAACCGGAAATCCGATCGTTTACAGGAGTTCATAGAGCGGATAAAACAAGTGGCTTATAGAGAAAATCGATAACAAGGAAACTTTCTTTAGGCGTACTACTTATCTAATGATAACCTACATTTTCGCTAAAGTTGAACTATCCTTTCCTTTGATCATGAACATGGCATGAACACATCAAGTACATAGCATGAACATTGGTATATGTATATGCTATATTAGTGTCGTGTCTGTATTCCCTTGGTGTTTTAGTGTAAGGATAGAGAAGGGGTGGCTGAAAATTAAGTTTGCTATAAGGGGGAAGAGGAAAAAAGATAAGGATCGATTTCTCGATCCTTATTTTGTAGCGGGAGCCTGACTCGAACAGACGACCTTTGGGTTATGAGCCCAACGAGCTACCAACTGCTCCATCCCGCAATATCAGTCAAAACATCTTCTGTTTTGCGTCGGCAAAGATAGTACATATTTATCGTGTATGCAAGTATTTCCTTCTTTTTTTAGAATAAATAAAATTAGTTGTCACGAAAGGAAAGAAAAACGGGAGTAACCATGGTTACTCCCGTTTGATATTTAGCGTGTTAGAAAATTACTTTCCTAACATTTCACATACTTCGTTGAATACACATTCTCCGGTGAATCCGAATTTCTCATCCAATACTTTGGCAGGGGCTGAGTATCCGAAATGGTTTACACCATGAATACGACCATTGCAACCAACCAAACCTTCCAAGGTAACGGATAAACCTGCTGTCAGTCCGTATTTCGGTTTGTTAGCCGGGATAACTTGTTCTTGGTATGCTTGTGGCTGGTGACGGAACAAACCTTCAGAGATCACAGACACGATCTGTGCGGTGATCCCTTTCCGTTCCTGAAGAAGTTTGGCTCCTTCCACTAAAGTAGAAACTTCAGAACCGGAAGCAACTAGCACGACATCCGGGTTCTCTCCGGTTTTGCATACCACGTAAGCACCTTTTTCTGCTTGTAAAGCCTCGTCATAACGATCTGTTCCCGGAAGATCCGTGATGTTTTGTCTGGACAGGATCAAAGCGGTAGGGGTGGAGGTGTTTTCCATAGCCATTTTCCAGGCAACGGAAGTCTCTGCTGCATCGGCAGGACGCAAAGCCAACAAACTCATCTTTCCGGAATGATTCTCTAATTTCTCCATCAAACGCAATTGGGCTTCATGCTCGATCGGTTGGTGAGTCGGTCCGTCTTCTCCCACGCGGAAGGCATCGTGAGACCAAACGTATTTCACCGGAACTTCCATCAACGCTGCCAAACGTACGGCAGGTTTCATGTAGTCGGAGAACACGAAGAAGGTTCCGCAAGCCACGAAGATACCCCCATGAAGAGCGATACCGTTACAGATTACAGCCATGGTCAACTCTGCAACTCCGGCTTGGAAGAATGCCCCGCTGAAATCTCCTTTCACGAGGTTGCGGGCTCCACCTTTGATAAATCCGTCGGTCTTGTCAGAATTACTCAAGTCGGCAGAAGAAACGATCATGTTCTCTACCTGTTGAGCCAAGGCTACCAACACGTCAGCCGAGGCGGCACGTGTGGCAATGTTTGCTTTATGTTGAATTGCTTTATAGTCAATTTCGGGAGCTTTACCGGATAAGAATTTGTGCAGTTTGGCTGCTAATTCCGGGTTTGCTTTTTCCCAAGCTGCCTGTTCTGCTTTTTTAGCTTTGGCGTAAGCCCGTTTTTCATCAAGTACTTTAGCGTAGAACTCGGCTACTTCCGGGAAGATCGTGAACGGGTTTTGCGGATCGCCACCCAAGTTTTCAATCGTCTTTTCGATAGAAGCCCCGGCCCCGGTTAAGGGTTGTCCGTGAGTGGAAACTTTGTCGGAGAAATCTTCCCCGTTAGCACCCATGGCCCCTTTACCCATCAAGGTTTTACCGATAATCAATGTCGGACGTTCTTTTTCGGCATTGGCGGCTTGTAATGCTTTGATGATCTCGTCAGCGTTGTTCCCGTTGATCGTGATCACGTTCCAGCCCCAAGCCTGATATTTGGCCGCGGTGTCCTCGTGAGTTACTTCATTTACACGGGTAGATAACTGCACTTCGTTTGCATCATAGAACATGATCAGGTTGGATAATCCCAGTGTTCCGGCAATACGTCCGGCTCCTTGTGAAATCTCTTCCTGTATGCCACCGTCAGAGATAAAAGCGTATGTTTTGTGAGCCATCCATTCTCCGAAACGAGCTACCAGAAAACGCTCTGCAATAGCAGCTCCGACAGCCATGGCATGACCTTGACCGAGAGGACCGGAGGTGTTTTCCACGCCTCGTTTGAAGTCCACTTCCGGGTGTCCGGGGGTTACACTTCCCCATTGACGGAAGTTTTTCAAGTCTTCCATGCTATACGTGCCGATCAGGCTCAACATAGAATACAACATCGGGGACATATGTCCGGGGTCAAGGAAGAATCGGTCCCGGTTTGCCCATGTCATATCATCCGGATCGAAATTCAAGAATTGAGAATACAACACGTTAATGTAATCAGCGCCACCCATTGCACCTCCCGGATGCCCTGATTTGGCTTTTTCAACCATAGAAGCTGAAAGGATGCGGATGTTGTCCGCTGCTCGATTAAGGATCTTATCCATGCCTATATTTTTTTGATGAAAATTTTAAATTTTCGGCAAAGGTATGCTTTTCTGTCGGGAAATCAAAGTATCTAAAAACTTTACCACTTCGTGTACGGATGTTTTGTCAACATGGCGTTATAATACCGGTCATCCCCGGTCACCTCTTTATCAAGCCATGCAGGTTTTATGAAGTTCTCGTTTTCTGTCTTTAATTCGATTTCTGCCATGATCAGACCTTCATTTTCCCCATGAAATTCATCCACTTCGAAGGTGTGTTCCCCGGCTTTTACAAGATAACGGGTTTTGTCGATAACACCGGGTTCGCAGAGTTGTAATAACTCTTCCGCCTCGTTTAAAGGTATTTCTTTTTCCCATTCGTAACGACTGATGCCGGAATGATTCCCTTTTCCCTTGATCGTGAGGAATCCCTGTTCTCCTTTAATTCGCACCCGAACGGTACGTTCCGGTACGGAAGAGAGATACCCCTGCGTGATACGGGTAGATTTGAATACTTCCGGTTTGAATTTCCCTTTCACTAAGAATTTACGTTCAATTTCCTGTGCCATTTTTTTAATAGTAGAATTTAGAATTGAGGATGTAGAATTTAGATGCATTCAATTTTAAATTCTACATCCTCAATTTTAAATTATTTATAAGTTCTTGTCCTTGTACATATTTTCCCACCAAGCGGGTTCACCTTTCAAGTATTTGGCAAAATAAGCCATGATGGTGTTACCCCAGATGATTCGTTGGTTGTAATCCACGACGGCATGATCGGCATTCTTGATTAATACGAGTTCTACGTCTTTGCCCAAGAGTTTCAGCGCGGTGTAGAACTGGATACTTTCACCCGTGGGTACGTTTACATCGGCCGTACCGTGCAACAAAAGCATGGGGGTTTTTACCTTGTCCGCGTTGAATAGCGGGCTTTGATCCACGTAGATGTCCTTTCTATTCCACGGGAAAGCATGAGCCGATGCGTTCGTACTGTAACTATATCCCCAGTAGCCTTCACCCCAGTAACTGGAAATGGAGGAAATTCCGGCATGTGAAATGGCACAAGCGAAGATGTCCGTGCGGGTTTGCAGGTACATGGTTGTGAATCCACCGTAAGAGGCTCCCATGCATCCGACACGTTGTGCATCCACGAAAGGATGTGCTTTCAAGAATGCTTTCGTGCAGGCAATGATTTCGTCTGCCGTGATTTTACCCCAGTTGTTTTGATGACGGGCTGAAAATTCTTGTCCGAATCCGGTCGCACCAGAGGGTTGCATCACATATACAACATACCCATTCGCAGCGTATAGGTTGAATGGCCATCTTCCTCCGAAAGTCCTTTCTACCGGGGTTGTTCCCCCGTAGTAATACACGATCATCGGGTATTTTTTCTTGGGATCGAAATTTGCCGGAAGATAATAGCGTCCGTCTATCGTGGTTCCTTTCTTGTAATTGTAGTCCCAGTCTTTTACTTGTCCGAATTCTATATTTTTGTATTGTTCACCTTGCGGATCGGCCCATTCCTGTGCATTGAGGGTTGTCAAGTCCAAGGTATAGACCCGCGTCGGGTAACTCTCGTCTGAGGCAGTGTAGATCCCGGTATTCCCGTTTTGAGCCAAACTGATCTTTTGTACGAGATCACCCGGACATTCTATTCTCGTGATTTTCCCGTCTTTCCCATACCGGAATAAGTAAACGTAATCGGTATCCCCGGCCACGATATAGATATTCCCGTCGGTGTGCCAGATGTAGTTGGAGACAGCGGGATTGAAATCTTTTGTAATCGGAGTTACTTCTTTGGAATTTAAGTCATAAATGTATAGCTGCGTGTCGTATCCGTTCACGATCTGTCCTTTAGCAATCTTTACCCCGATTTGTCCGAAAGCGTCAGCCGCTCCGGCAATTAATAATTTTGAATCATCGGGAGAAAAGACACATTGAATGTCAACCAGACGGTCTTTCCAGAGCGTGTCAAGTTGATTCGTGCGGGCATTTAACAGGTAGACAGATTGTTTCCGGTACGGGTATTCGTTATAATCCGGTCGTCCGGTGCTGATTAAAATTTGGTTACCATCGTGACTGATGTCCATGATGGAAGTCGTTTGGTTTCCCCAAGTTAAGCGAGTATGTATGCCCGTTGCCAAATCATATTTGCATAGGAAATACCGATTGCGATAATAAGCCTGTCGATCTTCAATCCCGTCGAGTTTGCGGAGTTCCCATTCTTTCGGGGTGTAATTCTCATTTTTGTAATAGATAAGATAACTCCGGTCCGGTGACCACGAGAAAGAACTGATCGTCTGATCGTCCCGGAACAGGCGTTCCAATTTTTGTTGCTCAATGTCGTAGGTGTATAGGGAGTTTCCCGTTCCTTCTTTTATCAGGTAAGACAACTTGTCTTCTCCGGGTATCCAAGTCAAGTTACTGACATTGTTGCCATAGAACGTGTACACGATTTCTTTGTCGGCAATTCTGTACACGTTCGTCATGGAACTGCTTTTACCTTTTATAATCTCACCTTCTGTCATGATCAGGTATTTTCCGCTGGGAGAAACCTGAATCCCTCCGATTCTGGGACCGTTCAGCACGTCCAGTATATTTTTCCCGCGTTTTGGGGATAAGGTAAAATCCACCGGGGCATCCTTGAAATTGGGATCTGCAATAAATTGAGCTGAAAATAGTTTGTCGCTTTCTTGCGTTTGCAAACTTTTCACGATGATGGAGTGTTTTCCCGGAACCCATTGCAAGGCACATTCTTGGTTTACGGCTTCGGTTCCCTTGTGGCTGGTGTACGTGATTTTTTTCACTCCATCCACGTAAACTTCGGCATTCCCGTAAAATGAAAATTGCAGTTTCCCGCTCATCCATTGCGTGTTTTCCGCGTAAACGGCATACAATCCAATTGCCGGAACGGTACTTTTATTTTGGGAGATAACAATGTTATCATTCACGGTTGCAGTTTCCCAAGTCAGAGAGTGATATTGTAGTTCTTGTTCGCCCACGGCAGGGGTTAGGTTTTCGATATTAAACGTGGAAAGAGTTAGTAAATCCGCTTGGGAAAATGTTTTGTTTTCCACGTTTTTCATGTCCCCGAAAGCCGGAAACTCTACCGGAACGGGAGGTAATCCCATCCATTCCCTGACTGTCTGCCCGTGTAACTGCATGGTACAGATCAGCATGAATAAAAATAATAGTTTTCTCATTTTATTGTGTTTTGATCATTTGAATTCTCTTTCGCAAAAATATGGATTATATTTTAACTTGTAACCCCGTTGATTGCATCTTTTGGACTGTTATAAATATCTTTCTTGTAAATCAATGATTTATAAATAGATGCTCTTGTATCAGTTCTACATCTATTGCCAGAAAACGAAGACGCTAACTTGCAAATACAGAGATGATAATAAAAAAGTGAGAAAAAAAGTGATTTTTTTATTACACCAAACGCACCCCAAATCGCTTTAGTATAAAAGCCAAAAAAATGTTAAGCAAAGAAGAACATATAGCCCGGTTGATTTTCCTGCATATACAGGGAATGACGGACAATGCGCAGGAGAAAGAACTGGACGAATGGAGATCGGTTTCCCCGAGGCATGAAGAACTTTTTCAACGAATGTTGTCAAGCGAACACGTGGAAAAAAGTATTTCCCGTTTCGTGAAAACGGAAGAAGAGGAGGAGAGAGGATGGCGGCAACTCCAACAGAAAGCACGATCCGGTCGATCTGTTCGGAAGATAAAATGGTTCCCGTATGCGGCTGCTATTGTGTTAATATTAAGCGTGGGAGGTGTTTTTTATTTTTCCGGGGATAAAGAACAAACCGAAATTCTTCCGATAGCTAAGAATGAGGTGCAAGTTCCCGGTTCCCGGGCCGTTTTGATTTTACCCGATGGGCGTAAAGTTGATCTGGAAAACGAAGTGTTACGTTCTGATCTGGCTCAGAGTGACAGTTTATTATTGGTTAGCGCCAGATCTTTAAAATACAGGGATATTGATTCTCCCGACACGACGGAAATTTTTCACACGTTGGAGATTCCTCGGGGTGGAGAATATTTACTTGCCCTGTCGGATGGTACGATGATCTATTTAAATTCGGAATCAACGTTAAGCTTCCCCGTGAAATTTCAGGGTAAGGAGCGTAAGGTGTATTTAACCGGTGAAGCCTATTTTAAAGTGGCGAAAAATACGGAACATCCTTTTGTAGTGACAGCCGGAGAATTGGAAGTGCTGGTTACCGGAACTACTTTCGGTGTTCGGGCATATAAAGACGAAAAGGATATACAAACCACATTGGAAAGTGGTCGAGTAACGGTAAGGGTGGAAGGTAAAAGTGTGAAGCTTGTTCCGAATAAACAAGTGTTGTTTAATAAATCAACGATGGGGTTGGAAGTTCGGGACGTGGATGTCGATTTGTACTTGGCATGGGCGGACGGACGTTTGGTGTATGATAATTGTCCGTTGGAAAAAATCCTGACCGACTTGGGACGATGGTATAACATTGATGTATTCTATAGTCGGGATGAATTGCGTTCATACCAATTCTCTTTGAACATGAAAAAACACGAAGAATTTACTCAAGTATTAGAATTAATTGGTAAAACCGGAGAAGTACAATTTGAAATAAAAGATAACACGGTTATTGTAAAATAAAAAGTAGCGCTGCTAACACTACTTTTCGTATTTCACTCCCTGTTGGCACAGGGCGTGAGGAATTGTTGAATTCAAAAAACAAAGTTATGAAGAAAATTTCTAATGTCGTCGGGAAGAGGCGGTTTTTATTCCTCCTTTTCTTAATTTTCACAACCCAAATTAGTCTGAATGCGTATTCGCAGGAAAGAAAGATTACGTTTTCATTGAAAAATGCGTCTTTAAAAGAGATTATCAGTGAGATCCGTAAGAATTCTGATTATGATTTCGTTTATCGTGACGTGAATCTGGAATCATTTGCCCGGCAAGATGTTGCTTTTAAAGATGCAACGATTGAACAAATTTTAACGGATTGTCTTAAAGGGACTGATCTCGGTTACGAGATAAATGGTAAGACGATCATTATTCGTAAAAAGGCTGTAAGCCAAGATGCGAATAAATCAAGAGTTATTACAGGTAAAGTTACTGATGAACAAGGAAATATATTACCGGGAGTTACAGTAATGATTAAAGGTACTAGTTTAGGTACTGCAACTAGTCCTGATGGGGAATATAGACTGGAAATTCCTAGTGATGGAGAACAAGTGTTAGTATTTTCTTTCGTGGGAATGAAATCTCAAGAAATTGTTCTTGGCTCGCAAAGTCAAATTAATGTAAAATTGAAAGAAGATGCAGAAGAACTTGAAGATGTAGTTGTTACAGGGTATTTTAATAAATCAAAAGAAAGTTTCACCGGAGCGGTAACATCTGTTAAAAGAGAAGAACTCCGTAAATTTGGTAATGTAAATTTGATAGAGGCTTTGAAGATGGTAGATCCTGCGTTCAAGATAAAAGAGAATAATGCGAGAGGATCGGATCCCAATTCTTTACCGGATTTCTTTGTTAGAGGAGAAAGTAGTTTCATGGGGAATAGTAATATTCCTACTTTTATTGTGGATGGTTATGAGGTGACCTTGCAACGGGTTTTTGACATGGACATGGATCGTATTGAGAGTCTGACGATCTTGAAAGATGCTTCTGCAACAATTCTTTATGGATCTCGTGCTGCCAATGGGGTGGTAGTAATTGAGACCCGGAGGCCCGCTTCTGGTAAGTTTGCTATTTCTTACTCTAATCGGACCAGTTTGTCTATAGCAGATCTGTCTGATTATGATTTGATGAATGCAAAAGAAAAATTAGAATATGAGCAAAAAGCCGGATTATTTGATGATACGAGTGTACCTAGTATGGAAGTCGAAGAGTATATTAAGTCTAATGTTTCGAAAGGGGTTAATACTGATTGGTTAGCCCAACCGGTACGTAATGCCGTATCTCATTCTCATTCTCTTTATCTTGAAGGAGGAAGCGATGCCGTTATATATGGTTTAGGAGCTAATTACAACCGTAATAACGGAGTAATGAAGAAGTCCTACCGGGAAGTTTTAGGTGTTTCATTTGATTTGACTTACCGTGTGAGAGAAAAAATAAATATTCGTAATAGTTTCGAGTTTAGTCAAACAAAAATACAAAATTCACCTTATGGTTCATTTGCAGATTATGCAGCGGCTAACCCATATAACCCAATCTACGGAGATGATGGTAAATTGGTAAAAACTTATCCGGTACATATTGGTGCGGACACAAAGTCAAGCGATCCTCAGTATCAGAATCCTATTTATAATTCAAGATTGCCTTATAAGGATGAGGAAAGCCTTCAAACGATTACAGATAATTTGAAAATTGATTATTTCTTCACACCTACTTTACGATTGATGGGATCAATTTCGTTGACTAAAACAATAGGTACAAGTGATAAGTATGTATCTCCGGAGCATTCTTCCTTTATAAACGAGAGCGATGCCGCTAAAAAGGGAAGTTATAAACAAGGTTTGAATAAAAGTTTTTCCTACAATATAAATACAACATTAAATTATACACTACAAATTGACAAGCACACGCTTTTCTCCGGTATTGGTTTAAATATTGTTGACAATCAATCTTCGGCAAGCAGTTTCGAGGCAACAGGTTTTATGGATGAACGTTTCAATGAAGTACAGTTTGCTGCAACTTATTTAGATGGAGGCAAACCGGGAGGATCGGAAGGAACGGATAGAATGGTCGGTTTTTTCGGGAATATTAACTATTCGTATGATAATCGGTATTTCGCAGATTTTTCCGGACGTATAGATGGCTCTTCTAAATATGGTAAAGATAAGCGTTTTGCTCCTTTATGGTCTGTCGGTGTGGGGTGGAATTTGAATAATGAGAGCTTTTTAAAAGATAACGCTTGGTTGAGTAGATTGACGATAAGAGGTTCTATCGGTTTGACTGGAAATCAGAATTTTGATCCTTATGTTGCACGTACGACATTGGAGTTTAAGGATGGATTTTATTATCAGTCATTGGGGGCTTCTTTTATTACTTATGGTAATGAAAAGTTGGAATGGCAACGGAGTCAAAAAAGAAATATTGGCTTGGATTTAGAGGTCATGCAACGACGTTTGACAATTCGTTTTGATTATTACAATGATTTGACGAGTGGATTGCTATTACCGGTAAGTGTTGCTCCATCTCTTGGGTTTAGTAGTTATACTGAAAATTTTGGAGAACAACGTAATAAAGGTTATGAGTTTGATTTGAATGCCGTGATAATCCGGAAAAAGAATTTTGACTGGGCTGTGAATATCAGTGGAACTCATAATGAAAATAGCATTGAAAAGATCAGTAATGCTTTACGAGCCTTAAATGATGAAAGTAATGCTCTTGAAACGGATCAAACAAAAGCGATTGCCATGTATGAAGAAGGTGAATCTTTGAATGCAATAAAGGTTGTACGTTCTTTGGGAATAAATCCGGCTAATGGAAAAGAACTTTATTTGACTAGAGAAGGGAAAATTACGGAAACTTGGGATTATCGAGATAAAATTGTTGCAGGATGTACGGATGCTAAATTGGAAGGAAATATTGGAACTAATGTAATCTGGAAAAATTTCTCTTTGAATTTGTTATTTAATTATAGTTTTGGAGGACAAGTTTACAACTCAACGTTGGCAGAGCGGGTTGAAGGTGCTGATCCTACAACAAATGCAGATAAACGAGTTTTAGGGGAGAGATGGCAAAAGGTCGGTGATTATACATTTTATAAAAATATTGCAGATCGTTCCGTTTCGAAAGCCTCAAGTCGGTTTGTGCAGGATAATAACTATCTGGAATTAAGTAATATTTCTATTTCGTATCGCTTTGCACCGGAATTATTGAGAAAAGTGGGTGTATCTGCATTACGTTTGGGATTGAATAGTAGCAATCTATTCTATGTGTCTACCGTGAAACGAGAAAGAGGTATTGAATATCCTTTTGCCCGGCAGTTTACATTTTCGTTAAATCTAAACTTTTAATATTATGAGAAAAATAAAATATATCATGCTACTTGGCCTTATTTTATCGTTAGGTGCGTGTAATAAGTGGTTGGATGTGGAGCCACTCGGACAAGTAGATGCAGAAAAGATGTTTGAGGACGAGAAGGGATGTTTACAGACCTTAACCGGAACCTATATGTTACTTACTTCCCAAGAGGCATACGGAGAAGAATTGACACTTGGCTATGTTGATGAAATTGTGAGGTATTGGAATAAAATTAGTAAAGCGTATGAGTTTGATTATCAAGATGCAACTCTTGTTGGTCGATTCGATGGAACGTGGAAAAAAATGTATGAAGCCATAGCTAATACTAATTTGTTGTTACAGAACCTGAAAGACAGTGATAAAGAAAAATTTGAAAATTATGATTTGATTAAAGGAGAAGCCTTAGGACTACGTGCTTACATTCATTTAGACTTGTTACGCTTGTTTGGTCCTGTATTGAAGGAAGGATTGAATCAGAAGTCGATACCTTACAGGGAAGAGTTTACCAACCAACTTGTTACATTTATGACAGCAGAAGAGGTTCTGGGGAAGATTGAAAAAGATCTGCTTGAAGCGTATACTCTATTGGTAAATGACCCGATTAAAGAATATGGACGGCAAGCAAATAAAAATTTGGAGAATAAGGATTTGGCTTTCCAATTCAGAGGTGTTCGCATGAATTATTATGCTGTTTGTGGAACTTTAGCCCGTTTTTATCAGCTAAAAGGAAATGAATCAGAAGCGTTAAAGTATGCCAAGGAGATTATTGACGCAACAGAAATTTTCCAATTATTGAAACGAGATGATATTATGGATAGCAGAGGGCCTAATCTGATGTTTGAACGAGAATTGATATGGGCACTTCATGACGAAAAAATAGAATCAAAAATGGGGTATCAGCTTTATTTTTCATATAAATATAAAATAGATATGCCATCTAGAGAATTTATTTATGAGACAAACGGTTATGGAAGTGTAGAAGATTATCGTAGAGTATATTGGTGGCAGGAGGTGAAGTTATCTACAGCTTTTTGGGTTCTGGGTAAATATGCTCGTACTTATGAAAATAATACCGCAGGGTCTACTGTTACAAGAAAAGATATTACTGTGTGGGAAAAATTATTACCTATGATTCGGTTGTCTGAAATGTATTATATTGCTGCTGGGGCAAATTTAGAAACGAATACTCCTGAAACTTATCGATTACTGAATGAAGTGCGAGTTTCACGTAATCTTACTCCACTGCCTGAAGAGTTGAAAAATAATAAAGCTGTTTTGGCAGAACAAATCATGTATGAGTATATGAAGGAATTTTGGGGAGAGGGAAAACTATTTTATGAGTATAAGCGCCAATACCGGGATATAATTACTAGAGAAGGTAATATAAGAGCTTCCCGTGCATTATTTGAGTTGCCGATCCCGGATAGTGAATTAGAACACGGAGGGAATTAATAAGGTTTTTATTTATTGATAAACTAAATACAATGAAGAAATTACATTATATATTATTGGGTATCATTTTCGCATCCATGTTTGCATGTAGCGAAGCTGATAAAGAAATGTTTAAAGGCCCCGATTCAATATGTTTTCGTATCCCGCAAACCAGTGATGATATAGATGAATACAGGAAGTTGGATTCCAGTTTAATTTTCCGTGAAGATACAGTGGTTTATTCATTCGCTTTTGATATGGAAGCGACAGAACGTACGATTTGTATTCCCGTTCAAATTGGCGGTATGGCTGCAGATCATGAAAGGAAATACATGGTAGAGGTTGAAGAATACAATGGAGCTCAAGCTGGGGTTCATTACGAGGCAATTAATAAGGAACAAATTTTGAGTACTGGAAAAACGACAGATTCATTGTGTATAAAATTTTTCCGTCGTGATATGGATAAAGTAGCTCGGAAGATTGGTTTGAGAATTAAGACAGGTGGAGATTTTATCGAAGGGACTCAGGAACGTTTGTTTGTGGCAGTTCAGGTTTCAGACATCTTGGAAAAACCATCTTGGTGGAATGATTGGAGTGATTGTTTTGGAACCTATCATCCGATAAAATTCCGAGAATGGATTAAAATGTATGGTGGAACAGGTGATTTAACCGGAAAACGACCGGATTGGTGGGTTGCTCCCTTGGAATTGACCTTAGTTTTGGAATTAAAAGATTTGTTTGAACGAGAAGAATTCTATGATGAAAATAATGTACGTTTAACCATTCCGTGTACGCATTAAACCAATTAAAGATTAACACTATGAAAAAATGTTTATATATATTTATTGTCTTATTTTGGGCAATCGGATGTGCGGATGATGATGGAAATTACTCATATTCGACTGTAAATGAGATTGGAATTGACAGTATCAAAGAATTATATACGATTGATCAGTTTGATATATTGGAAATAGAACCTTACTTGAATTTCAAAATAGGAAATACAGAAGATTTGAGTTTTGAATGGAAAGTGAATAACAATGTTATTTCCACTTCACGGATTTGTGATGGGATGGTTACGGAAGATCCGACTCCTTCTGGTAGTGCTGGCTATACGGCTTTTTTGTGTGTAACGGATAATGCCACGAATTTAAAGTATTACAAATCTTTTACCGTAAGAGTGGGGACGGCTTATACAAATTCACTTTATATCTTAAGTGAAAATGCGGAGGGGAATGCTAAATTGTCGATGCAACGGAGAGATCGATCAAAGGCTCCATTAATTCATGATGTATTTGAAACAGCTAATCCGCTTTTAGGAAGTTTGAGTAAACAACCTAAACAAGTGTATTATTACAATAACAACTTTGTAATACTTTGTGCTGAAGGGGATCGAAAAATGGTAGCTATGAATCCTAAAACGATGAAGTTAGAGAGAATTTATGGGGAAGAGGTTATTAAAGGTGAGTATTCAGGGACATTTACCCCTCAAAGTATGAAACTTTATATGGGAGGAATGATTGTTGCGAAAGAAGGATTGTTCGGATATAATTATATGAGTAATCAAGCATTGATGCGTCCGGTGGCAGGAAGTCATGATTTTGCCCCGTGGGTTGATGGAAATATGACAATGGATGCTTATATGTGGGTTACTTATGATAATTCTGATTATCAGTTTGTGAGATTACATAATGGATCCGGTGCATTGTATGATGAAATAATTCCTATCACCACGGATAAGTTTTCAACAGAAGGACAGAAATTCTTGACAGCGGGACATTACGGATATGACGAGTTACGTCCCGTGCTTTACAATACGGAAGAAAAGAAAGCTTATTTCTATCGTTTGAAAATGATTGCGGACGAGTGGGATATGGTTACTTTTTTGCCAATATGGGAATTTTCGTATGAAAAGATTATGGAACGAGAGAACTTGATAGATGAAAACTCTATAAGTGTATTGGGAATGAACTCTCTCTATTGGTTTATTGCTAATGGAAGTAAAATAGTAAGGATGCATGGAGATGGAGGGGAAATTCGTGATTTATTTACGGTTCCTAATGGAGTTGTAGTGGATATGTTATTGGATGCTAAAGAAGAACGATTGTTTGTAGCTTCAAGCGATGGGGTGAATAGTTGGGTGTATGTTCTTAGTACATTGGTCAATGATTTTGGAGCACAAAAAGAAGAACCTTTACAAATGAGTGGTAAAATCGTTTCTATGGCAAGAACAGGAAGCTGGACTTACTAACACATAATTGAATACATAATTGAAGGGAGGAATGTGATGGAATTATTTGCCATACAGGCCTCCCTTTTTATATCTAAATATAAACTATGAAAACAATCATTAGTTTCATGTTAGGAATGACATGTTTGGCATGCACGTCTTCTGATTCTTACGTTCTTCGGGGAACGTTACCAGAAAATAATAATGTGAAAGAAATCTATTTGCTTTCTCGTGAAGGGAAAGGTGCTGATACACTTGCTCGATGTTTCGTGCAAGCGAATGGTGATTTTGTTTTAAAAGGTAAAGCTGAAAATCGTTTACTTTATTTAAATATAGGTAACCGAGGAGGACGAATTTATTTTTACCCGGAAGTAGGTAGATATCTATTAGAACAAGGAGAAGATGGGGTTCAAATTATTAGTGAACAAGAAGGTGTTCAGTCTAAATTAAATGTTCATTTAAAGAAAATAGAAGAAAATGCAAATGCTATGCGCTCTGTTCAAAAAAGAATGGCAGAGACAGACGAGGAAAAATTAGGAGAGGAGAATGAGCAATTATGGAACGAGGGCAACGATTTGCTTGTAAATATGATCGCTGACTTTAAGGAAACACCTATGGCAGCAATGTTAGTTGCTGATTATATGTGGATTTTTAGTTCTGATTTTAAACTCTTTAAACGAGGTGTTGAGGCAATGGGGAATGGGCCGGAATCTGATGTAAGAAATGAAATTGTAAAGAAATATGAGGAAATGAAACAGAAGCAACTTACAGGTAAAGCACCGGAGTTTACATTACCAGATATGGAGGGAAATATCGTGAAACTTTCGGATTATAAAGGAAAGTATGTTTTGGTCGATTTTTGGGCCTCTTGGTGTAAACCTTGTCGTGTAAAAGCGAAAGAGTTGAAAAAGAGGCATGCTCAGTTGAAAGAGTTAGGGATAGAGGTAATAGGAATCTCTTGCGATGAAAATAAAGAACAATGGTTAAAGGCAATCAAAGAAGACCAACCTACATGGATACAGTTACGGATAGACGAAGAGATTAACGGGAGTGACACGGCCGATGATTATAAGGTTGAGTTTATTCCAACTTTGTACTTGATTTCTCAGGAAGGTGAGATTTTGGAAAAGAATCCGAGTTTGGATGAAATAGAGATGATGGTGAATGAGCATTTATAATGTTAATATTATGAATACATTAAATTTTCGCATAAAGTTTTTTTTATTTTGTAGTATAATTGAAATATATTTCATTCAAGATGTTTATTCTCAAGGAATAAAAAATAGGAAAGAGATTATATCGTATGCTGATTCTACTTTTTTAGAGATTAAGGGGGATTTATATGAACCTAAAGTAATATGGGAAAATGAGGCTATTTATTTGAGAGCTTTACATCGAATGGAACAATTGTTATTCTTGGAAAATGAACGTTTATGTTGGAATATCAAGAATGGAGTAGAAATTAAAATATCAGAGAATATTTTTCAATATATAGTTGATGCTTGGCAGAATCAGAATAAAATGGTGGAATCTGGAAATTTTGGAATTGTTCTTGAAGGGGGTCGATATGTCGTAAGAAGTAAAAAAGTTTTAGAAGAGGAAACAAAGAAGTTGACAGGTAAAGCTCCAGAGTTCAAATTACCAGATATGGAGGGAAACATAGTGAAACTTTCAGATTATAAAAGTAAGTATGTTTTGGTCGATTTTTGGGCTTCTTGGTGTAGACCCTGTCGCATAAAGTCTAAAAAGTTAAAAGAGAAACATTCTCGGTTAAAGGAATTGGGAATAGAGGTAATCGGTATTTCTTGCGATGAAAATAAAGTACAATGGTTAAAAGCGATCGAAGAAGACCAACCTACATGGATACAGTTACGGATAGACGAAGAGATTAATGGGAGTGACACGGCTGATGATTATAAGGTTGAGTTTATTCCAACTTTATATTTGATTTCTCCGGAAGGAGTAGTATTAAGTAAAAATCCAAATCTTGACGCAATAGAAACATGAGTACAAGATTCTATAATAAACTATTAATTAGAAAGATAAAATGTTGAAAAAATTATTTAGTTGTATCGTGGTCATTTTGTGTGTTGCCTGTGTTACAAACGGACAAAATGCGAAACTCTATAACGTGAATATTGTGGATGTAGAAAATGGGAAAGTTATTCCGGGTATGACCGTTTCATTGAAAAATGGAAAGATTGATAAGATTAAGAAAGCAAAGAAAAAGATAAAAGAAGGTCAGACTGATTACACGGGACTCTTTTTAATGCCGGGATTAATAGATTCGCATACGCATTGGGGAAGTTTTAGTGTCACGCCCCAGTACATGCAAAGCATGGCGGATTCTTATATTGCAGATGGGGTGACAACGGTACGGGATGCCGGGGGAGACGCTCGAATCGTGAGACGCTATGAGGCAAAACAGGACAGTGGAAAGATTATTGGACCGAAAGTATATATTTCATCATTTTGGGCAGGACCGAAGTATTACGGGAAAGGAGTCCGGCAGGATACTCGAGGTTACGAGACCGTGAATGCTCCTTGGAGCCAGGAAATTACGGATAGTACGAGTTTAGAGCATTTGGAAAAGATTATTATAGAAGCAAAGGGATATGGTTGTACGGGACTTAAATTATATAATGATATTTCTTATGAAATGTTGAAAAAAATCGTTCCATTGTGTCATAAACATGGCGTCAAACCTTGGGGGCACTTTGCAACGTTTCCGGCAACTGCGATGGACGTGATAAAAGCAGGGGTTGAAACCGTATCTCATACTTATCTAATTGATGGAATGGAAGGTTTTACTCCGGAATTTAAGGCAAAACGTTTTACTCCGGAAGAAATTGAACGAAGAGATTCTATTTTTAGAGAAATGGCCCGGAGGGGTACAATCTTAGATGCTACAGTAAAAATATGTATGGAAGGTAATATGGAATTTGCAGCCCGTTACACGAATGAAGCATATCGGGCCGGAGTAAAAATAGCTGCCGGAACGGATTGGGTACACATGGAAGGGGAGTGCATGAGATCAGCTTTCCTAGATGAATTGGATCTTTTGGCAGATTCGTGCGGGATGAGTATTCCGGATGTCTTGCGAGCAGCAACAACTGTTGGGGCTGAAGTGATCGGACAGGTTGGAAGTGTGGGAGTTATTCGGGAAGGTGCAGATGCGGATTTACTCGTGCTGAAGACAAATCCCCTAGAGTCATTAAAAGCTCTTCGGCAGCGAGTTGCTTTGTATTTGAATGGAAAGGAAATAAAATAATGATCATAAAACACGGAAATTATGGAAATCAATACTTTAAAATTAGTGGCTCTTCAAGAAATTAAACAGATACGAAGGAATTGGTTATTCATTTTTTTCGTGTTTATTGTTATTGCCGGGATGTCTTTTTTACAAATAGTACTACAATCATCAGGTATTTCTCACAATTTGCGGGCGTTACCTTGTTCTGTTCCCTATTTGAATGCTTTATTTTATAATTTCTTGCAATGTTTATTTGTCATTTTTATCACGGGGGATTTTATTCATCGGGATACGCGGAAAGACACGATTGCGGCAATTCAAACTCGGGCTTATGAAAACAAGGAATATCTTTTAGGTAAAGTGATAGGTATTGTGTTGGTATTTTTTTGTTTGAATATATTTACGGCTTTTGTTGTCGCTGTTTTTCAATTGGTGACTAATTATACCACTTTTGATTTCTTTCCTTATATTTTCTACCTGTTCACGTTGACGTTTCCAACGTTGCTGTTTATAACCGGATTGTCATTGTTCGTGCATAGTGTTATCAGATCTTTCTTTTTAGCTATTGTTTGTTTGGTAGGGTATTGTGTTTTTGATGTGTGTGTACTGACAAATATTTATCAAGGTGTGTTTGATATGTTTGCTTTAAGACTTCCGAATGTGTTTTCTCAAGTAACTGGACACGTGGAATTGTTTCCTTATCTTGTACAACGGTTGACTTTTGCTTGGGTTGGTATTGCGCTTGTTTTATTCGCTGTGGCACGCATGAAACGTATTCCGGGAAATACGGATGCTTTTCGTCATGCGGTTTTGTCCGGATGCATTGTGTTTATTGTAGGGATTTTATCAGGATATATTTATTGTCATTATTATTTTCAAGAACAAAAAGTAAGGCAAGAGTATGTGGAATTATATGGAGAAATTCAAGGAAAATATTCTGGTTTGAATATTATTGAACAGCATATTGTTTATCAACAGGAGGGGAAGAGAATGAAAGTACGGGACTCGCTACTTGTCGAGAACGTGGGAGAGGGATTGCTGGATGAATTTGTACTTTATTTGAATCCGGGTTTGACAATTACCGGATTGACTTGTGAGGATCGAGTTATCTCACATGAACGGGAAGAGCAAGTTTGTAAAGTTAAATTACCCATGAGAAAAGGAGAACATGTTACTTTAGTTATGGAATACGAAGGTAAGATTGATGAAAGAGTATGCTATCTGGATATAGATGAAAAAGTGTATCACGATGCTTTTTGGGGAAATTGCCTGATGGGATATGGACGGCATAAGGCCATTTTAGAGGAAGATTTTACTCTACTGACACCTGAATGTTTGTGGTACCCGGTAAGTACTCCTCCCGTGTTTCCCGGCAAATCGAATGTTACAGATCGGATGTTTTCGGAGTATCGGTTGACCGTTGTCAATAGAGAAGGTTTTACTGCAATATCACAAGGGGAACCTTTGAAGCAAGAAAATACCACTATATTTATAAATGACCATGCTTTGTCGGGAGTATCCTTGTGTATCGGAAAATATCAAACCCATACAATTCCGTTAGACAGTATGAGTTTTGAAATGTATTACTTTAATAAGCAGAGTATGCTTTATCGGGAATGTGATGGAGCGTTAGAAGCAGTAAGTGAGGGGATTCAAAATGCGTGGGATGAAATGGTTCGTGGACAATTTATGAAATACTCTTTTCCGAATATGAAGATTGTTGAGGTTCCTGTGGCATTTTGTTCATATTTAAGGGAATGGAAAGAGGGAAGTGAATTTGTTCAACCGGGTATTATATTTAGACCGGAAAATCTGTGTGACAAAATTTTTACGACTCCATTACAAGAATATATTACCACCATTAAAAAATTTGATAAAGAACAGACAGAGGAAGAAATGATAAAAGGAGTATTAACTGCGACTTGGGCCATGGATTTTGGAAAACGGACGAATGATATGTCTTTACCTTCTGTTATAAAATCTCTATTATCTAAATTGTCTGTAATTGGAGATAAACGAAATTTGTATTCTCTCGTACCGATGTTTACCGATTTTACGGGATATATGGTTTCAGATAAATTTCCTAATGTAAATAATATTTTTCAGACGATGTTTGAGGATGAACCGTTTGAATTACGTATGGAATTTTACGGACAGGAGATCGAAAAGGAGAGAAAAGCTGAACAGTTATTGGCTCGTAATAGTTTAAAAGAGATACTCGACAATTGTGATGACATGTTGTTATTAGATCCTGTGTTACAAGTGAAAGGACGTTACTTAAAGAAGAAGTTATTTGCAATGGTGAATCCTGACGAGTTTCAGAAGTTCATGGTGGATTTTAAACAGAGATATAAATTTAAACATATCCCGTTTTCTTGTTTTACAGAAGAAATGAATATGACCTTTGGAATAAATATGGAAGATATGATGCAGGAGTTATATGATTCTGACGGAATTCCTTGGTTTTACGTGAAAGATATTAAACAACAAAAGTTTGGAGAGGGATATGTCCTGTCATTTGATGTTTGGAATACATCCGAAAGTGAAGGCGTGATTTCTTTGTATACGGCGAGGAGAGAAGAATATATGCAATTTCGTGAATTTAAGAATATTGTTGTGGAGGGAAAAACGTGTAAACATTGGAATGTATTTTTACCTGATCGGGTTGATGGAATTGGTATTTCGACAAATATGGCTATGAATCTGCCTAACATGTGTTTCCGGTATTTTAACGGAGAACCGGAAGAGGTTGAGAAATTGAATGAGGTACAGTTAGATCAAGCCTCGTTTCTACCAGGTAAAAACGAAATTATCGTGGATAATGAAGATGACGGATTCCGGGTTGTTGAAAAGAAAGCCCAGAAATTTCAGAGACAAGATGCTGAAAAGTATATGCACTCAACGTATATCACGATGGAAGATTTTCCAGTGTGGAAAGCTTCAATTAATCCGGAAGCTTATGGTAATCCCTATCAAAGTTTTCACTTCAAAAAGAGTGGGAAAGAAACGAGTTCGGTAGAATGGAATGCCAATCTTCCGGAAACGGAAAAATATGAAGTATTCGTTCACCATTTGAGTTTGAATTTACGATTCCAGTTTACTCAAGAGACGTTCTCTTATTATTACACGTTAGAACAAGGAGATTTTAAAGCTGATATTCGTGTTGATTTAAATGTTACGGGAGATCGGAAGGTTATCATGACCGATAACACTGGACGGGAAGATGAGAGTCTTTTCGGAACAGAAGTTCGGAATGCACCCATGTGGGTTTCCATTGGGGAGTTTGATTTTAAAGCGGGGGAGGCGAAAATCACCCTTTCCAGTCAAGGGGCATTTCCCGGACAACTGATTTTTGCGGATGCGGTGAAGTGGGTAAAAAAATGAAAGAGAAATATAAGAGTCTATTTCAGATATACATCAAGAAGGAAAGCACGTGTTTCAATCTTTCACGCATATAGTGATTAGCATTGTTCTTGTGCTTTTTCACTGTATTTATCGATATGTCCAGTAACTGGGAAATTTCTTCATGAGATTTCCCATGAAGACTGAGTTGGTACACTTCTCGGCAAGAAGGGGAGAGTTCGTTAAAGACGGTTTGGATCATCTGGAAAACTTCTGATTCGACGATGTTTTCCAGAAAGAATTCTTGATCTTCTTCTTCGAGAACAATTTTCTCGGCATATCGATTCGCAATGTTTCTGCGACGGATGGTATCGACAGAGAAACTACGTACGATTTTGTATAAATAAGCTTTTATCGTGCTTTCTGTTTTAAATTCGTTCCTTTTTTCCCACAAATTGAGAAAGGCATCTTGTACTACATCTTCAATGGTCGCATCATCATCTACATATTTAGCTGAGAAATAGCGCAATGTTGATGCGTATTTGTCATATAAATAGCGGAAAGCTTTATCGCTGTCTTGTCCCCAGAAATTTGTTGTTATTTGACTTTCCATGTAAATGCCGTATCTTTAAACCAACGATTAATAATAGTAAAAAGTACTGATTTCGTTATGATAAGACCAAATACTAACTAGAGCCTCTTTCACACTGAGAATAAAAAAATTAATAAAAACATAATTTCATGTGAAAATAACCATTAATAACCTATATTTGTATGATTATTAATCGTTCGTTTTTTGATAGGAGGATTATGTTTGTTTTGGTATATTGTTATAACAATTAATAATAGCCTAGAAGGGTAAGGTGTGTTAGATTTATCTGTGTTTTCCTCTTTTTACGTTCATGTAAGAAAAAATCTTTTTTATTCCAATCCAATTCTCATGTATTATCACTAAATTTGTCTTTTTAATATAAGATTGATAACATTAAAAATTGGGAAAAATGAGAATTATTGTATCTGTAATTTTATTGGCATTTATCACTGTCAGTTGCGGTACTAACAAACGTGTTTACGCACCACCTTTTGAGGAAGAAGAGACAGAGACTGTTGTAGTGAAAGAAAACGTGCAAACCACGGCACAAAATCCCACAAAGAAAACTGAAAATACAAAACCTGTCGTTTCTCGGGAAGAGAATGTAACTATGACTCACGGGGACGTGTTGAAACGTTATAACGTGATTGTCGGCAGTTTTTCAAACGTGGATAATGCTTTGAAATTACAGGCGAAATTGAACGGGATGGGTTATCACAGCATTATCATGAAGAATAGTGCAGGGATGAGTCGGGTAAGTATTGCTGGATTTGACGAAGAGGCATCCGCTCGTGAAGAATTATTAAAAGTTCGTGAACAATATCCGGAATTTGCTGATGCATGGTTGTTGATTTCCAAGCAAAACTAAAATACGAGATAAAGATGATATAAAAGGTCGGCTAAATGCCGACCTTTTAAGTATCATATCAATTCAAATCCCACAATATCAGGACCGTTATCATCTTTTTTCTTCGTTTCATCATTTTCAGATAAGACATTTTCTTCGGAGGTATCCCGTGGTTCTTCCGTTATTTTTTCTTCTATTAATACTGTTGTGGGGGCTGTAGTTTCAGACTCCTCTATTACGGGTGTAATTTCTTGCCCTTCTTGTAAAGTCGGTTCGGTGTGAGAGAGAATTTCCGGATCTTCATTTAAAGAAATAACTTCATGTACAACTGTTGGTTCCTCTATCTCTTCCGTAGGACTCTCAATATCAATAACGGAATTTTCTGAGATGATTGTTGTCATGGCTGCTTGGTTTTCTGCAAACGAAAAATCTTCTTGAAGAACACCGTTTTCACATCGGAATACTTTTCCTGGAAAATGTTTTATTAGGTCATATTGGTGAGTGGCGATAACGACAGTCTTGCCACTATCGCAGATGTCTTTCAATAGTTCAACCAATCGATAAGAAGTTTCCGGGTCAATGTTTCCGGTAGGCTCGTCAGCCAGGATGATAGGAGGGGCATTTAGCAATGCTCGGGCAAGTACGATGCGTTGTTGTTCACCGCCGGACAATTGGTGTGGGAATTTATCTCGTTTGTCAGGAAGTCCGACTTTATCCAACACGTCGTTTATCCTTTCCTTGATTGCTTTCTTATCTTTCCAGCCTGTGGCTTTCAGCACGAATTCCAAGTTTGCGTAAACATTCCGGTCTGTCAGTAATTTAAAATCCTGGAACACGATCCCGCATTTGCGTCGTAAGTAAGCAATTTGTGATTTCTTGATCTTGCTCAGTTGGTAACCGGCAACTTCTCCTTTACCGTAAATAAGGGGGAGTTCGGCATATAATGTTTTGAGCAAAGACGTTTTTCCGCTCCCGACTTTACCGATCAGGTAAACGAATTCACCTTCTTTGATCTCTAGGGATACATCTTTGAGAATCGTGTTTTTTTGTTGCCGGATGACGGCGTTTTCCAGTTTTATAATTGCTTCCACCTTATTAATTTTAGATTTAATGATTTTGGATTTTAGATTCCAACCGCACAAGGTCACCGTTTTGTAATCACTGAATCTTTTCAATTTTCCATTTATAGTTCCTTTAGTCCTTTGATGTTTGCTTCCGGATCGGGAGAGTTGAAAACGAAACTACCTGCTACCAGGGCATCGGCTCCGGCATTTACCAAGCGTTTTCCGGTTTCGAAATTAACCCCGCCGTCAATCTCGATAAGGGTATGGGAGTTGGATTCCATAATCAATTTCTTCAGTTTGTCAACTTTATTGATAGTCTGTTCAATGAAAGACTGTCCCCCGAACCCCGGATTTACACTCATTAATAAAACAACATCAATATCCTCGATAACATCTTCCAATAGAGAGACCGGGGTATGTGGGTTCAGTGAAACCCCGGCTTTCATGCCCTGTGCTTTTATTTGCTGGATAGTGCGGTGCAGGTGAGTACACGCTTCGTAATGCACGGTTAATATGTCTGCTCCGGCTTTATGAAAAGCCTCCACGTAACGTTCCGGTTGCACAATCATTAAATGTACATCCAGTGGTTTCGTGGCCATTTTCTTTATCTGGGAAACTACTGGAAGTCCGTAAGATATATTAGGGACAAATACGCCATCCATGATATCCAAGTGAAACCAATCGGCTTGGCTATGGTTGACCATTTCAATATCTTTTGATAGATGCAGAAAATCTGCAGATAATAGCGAGGGAGAAACAATAACGCTCATTTTAAAGAGTTTAAAATTTAGAATTTAAATTATTTGTACCAGCTAGCATACATGGAATAGGAATTCACGATTCTTTCCACTTCGTCACGTAAGAGTTCCGGACCCATTTGTTTCAATTTTTTAGCGGGAGCCCCGGCATATACCCAACCGGATTCAACAACAGTACCTTTCGTCACCACACTACCGGCTGCTACGATGGAATTACTTTCAATGACAGCGTTGTCAAGAACGATAGCTCCCATGCCGATCAGTACGTTATCATGAATCGTGCATCCGTGAACCACGGCATTGTGGGCGATAGAAACGTTATTCCCGATATTGGTCGGAGATTTTTGATAGGTAGCGTGTATTGTTGCGTTATCTTGAATGTTTACTTTGTTGCCTATTTTAATATAATGTACATCACCTCTCAGAACAGCTCCGTACCATATACTACAATCGTCACCCATCTCCACGTCGCCAATAACAGCGGCATTTTCAGCTAAAAAACAATTCTTACCGAATTTCGGCGTGTGTCCATTTAATTCTCTGATTATTGCCATAATATAATTGAAAATTGAGAGTTGAAAAATGGAAAATGAAATTCAATTTTCAACTTCCCGGTTTGTAAACTAATTTAACGTGTCGAAATTACGAAATATATGGCAGAAAACAAGAGGGGATGGTCTTTTTAAAGATTTCATTCTTGAGGCTGGAAAAATTTCTCTGATTTTTTTTGCTTTTAGAAAAAAGGTGTTACTTTTGCATCGCAGTCGGGAATAACCCACGGCAGAGTTCTTAATTGGAATAATAAATGCGAAAATAGCTCAGTTGGTAGAGCATAACCTTGCCAAGGTTAGGGTCGCGGGTTCGAGTCCCGTTTTTCGCTCGCTTTTAAATGCGAAAGTAGCTCAGTTGGTAGAGCACGACCTTCCCAAGGTCGGGGTCGCGGGTTCGAGCCCCGTTTTTCGCTCGTCGCTTGAAACGTGTCAATTATTTGGCACGTTTTTTTTATTCAATTCATATTCCGATTCCCTGTTTGGGCGCATGGTAAAAAAAGATGGATAGTGTTTCAAAAAGTGTGTATTTTCCTTCTTTTCTCATGCATGCAAAATTATAAATAGTTCAATAAAATAATCT